>JAENVV010000036.1 GCA_016650365.1 Acidimicrobiia bacterium | reverse complement strand
GGATAGGTATAGGTCCCGGGACCATGGTCGTCGCCGATCAGATCGGTCGAATCGATGAAAATCGCCACATCTGAGATGTCCGGGACTTGTAGTCCGAGCGGACCGCCCAGGAAGAACCCCGGGTCGTCACCAACCCGAACGCTGGCCAGCACCGTATCCCCCGACTCAAAAACTCCGATTGACTCAAACGGGATGGCGACTTCGATTCCGACGTCGGAACGGGCGACAGGGACTGGCATGCAGTCATCGGGATTGGCGAGAGTAGCTACACACGACTCGTCGGCCGAGAAGCGGGCCACATGGGTGGCACGAAAGCCGAGCACCTCGCCATCGACGGTGGTACCGAATGACTCGCCAACGCCGGCCAGATATATCTCCAGCGGAGCTGCGAACCTGGTCGAAGAGTCAGGCGGGCCGTCGAATTCGCCGTAGCCGAGGTAGAGCTTCGAACTGTCGAAGGCGTAGAAGAGGGCGGCATCGTCCATGCTGAACATGCCGCCCTCTTCGTAGTCGGTGAAGGATCCGTCGATGATCGGGGTGGTGGCGGCAGTCGCCCCCCGATCCGCCTGGATCGGTTGGACGGGGACGATCGGGACTGAAACGAAGAGGGGCCGATCCATACCGAGGGCGTCATACACCTGGCCGAGCAGTTCCCGGTAGGCGTTATCGAAGTAATTGTCGTTACCTGAGTCCTGGTCGGAGCCGTACCACCAGAACCAATCGGATCCCTCCGCAAACAGCATGCGTTCGTAGGCTGCCTCATAGGTCGCCTCCGAGACGACCGCCTTTGCCTCCCGAAGGTCGGCTCGAACGTCGGCAAGGTAGTCCCAGGCCAACGCTTCTTCGTCTTCGCCGATCCAGGTGGCGAAGTTCGGCTGGAACCAGGCTCCTGGCCAAACCTCGTCGAGGCCCTCCGGATGACTGAATCGGTCAAGGTATTCGCTGGGCGTGATCGTCTTGACGAAGTCGGAGTCGCTGAGCTCGCGATACAGGGCGTTGAGGAACTCCTTGCCGTCGTTGTCGTAATTCTCCCATGCGTTCTCCCCGTCAAGGATGACGGAAACGACGAACGGTTGACCGGCCGCCATCGCCGCTTGCACGTCGACCGCGTCATGAATTGACTTGAGTCTCCGCATGAAATCGGCCGCCGCAGCTTCTCCACTCGATCCCGAATATTCGAACCCGATAAGGTCGGAGAGTCGGTCGTCGCGAAAGAACATGGCGACATCGGGGTTGCGATTGAGCTGAGCACTCCACGGGCGGTAGAGGTCGGCGGCGTCGGTCGGGACGTCGGCGGTGTCGCGTTCGAACGATCCGATGTCGAGGCTCTTGGCCAGGACGCTCTCTCCGGTGCCCACCCACTCAACCCCGTTCTTGGAGAACAAGGACATGACGAGTTGTGCAACGGAGCCTTCTCCAGGCCACATGCCAACCGGTCGACGCCCCAGAAGCCGCTCGGCCGTGTCGAGACCACGAATGACCTGGTCATCGGCATCCGGAATCTCCTGGAACCGGCTGTCGGGAAGCACGGCCGTTGGATCACCGACCGTGGCCAGGTTGGTGTCGGACAGGAGGGGAAGAATCGGGTGGGCCAGTGGAGTGGTGGTGACTTCGATCTGGCCGGAGCTCCATAGCTCCCGATGGAGGGGGAGTACTTCTCCGATGATTCGCAGCTGTTCGTCGAACAACGTGACCTTGTCTTCCTCTGAGAATCCCCGGCCTTTCGTAACGAGTTCATCGAGCGGCGAGACGGTAAGAAAGTCGAGGTCGGTCCACGCCAGATTGAAGAGGATTTGGAGGTCACGCCAATCCGCTGGTTCCCACTGATTCACGGCACCATCGATGCCCAAAGTGGATCGATCATCGGCCAGTTCCTGGTAACGAGGGAACCGGGCGATGATCTTGGGATTGGCGTCGAAGAATCGTTCTGCGATGAACCGTTTGTCGGTTTCGTTCAGGTTGGTCGCTGGTAGTTCCGAGGTCGTCCAGTAAATGTCCTTGGCTCCCGCGGCCAGGTCTTCGAGCTGCAGCATGAGCACCGGCGTCAAATTGAACGTGACCTTGACCTCCGGGTACTTGGCAACGGTCGACGCCATGTCGTAGTAGTCCTTGGTGGCGTGAACCCGCACCCAGGGTCGTGAATAGACGCCGGCCGCGTCCTTCGGGTAGAGCGGTTGGTGTTGATGCCACATAAGGTTCAGGTAGAAACCTGGATCGACCGCGACCGCTGGATCCACGCCGGGGGTGGTCGGTAGTGACTCTGAGGTGGTGGTCGAGGTCTTATCGCTCTTTGGAGTGCACGCCGAAGCGATGAGGGCCAGGACGATGATCGTGGCTAGCCATGGTGCGAATTTGCGCATCAGCGGCTCAATATGGCGGCTTGTCTGGCGGGAATCGTAATTGTTTGTTTTGAGATTTCGGCGCTGCCCCATATGGCTTTGCTCCATCCGTCGTTGATGATGTGGTTCCTGCTGCGTCCGCGATTCATCACGATCAGCAGTCGAGTTTTGTCCTGTCGACGCTCGTAGCTGATCATGTGGCGGGTACTCGGCCCCGGGTGCCAGGTCCCAGTGCGTAACGCCGGGCGTTTTCCTCTGAGGTTGGCAAGGCCTTGGATAAGTTGATGCGTGGGATCGCCGGCCGGGTCCGGACTCCATGGGAAGGTGCCGCGGCTCCCAGGGTCGTTGCCGCCTTCCAGGCCGATCTCGTCGCCGTAGTAGATGCTTGGCGACCCGGGAACGGTGAACTGGCAGACGGTGGCCAGATCGAGGCGCCACCGTTCGCCACCTGCTTCGGTAAGAAACCGGGCGGTGTCGTGGCTGCCGATCAGGTTTTGATTGCACACGGTCGAAGCATGGCCGTACTGGGCCAGCATCGTCCCCATCCGGTCGAGGAATTCGCCCCCGTCGACAAGATCGTGCGCGAAGAATCCCAGACTGATGTCGCGGAACGTGTAGTTCATCGTTGCGTCGAATCGATCACCCTGGAGCCAGCGGGATGCGTCACCCATGACCTCGGCCAACAACAACGCCTCCGGGTTGGCGGCCTTCACCACGGTACGAAAGTCATTCCAGAAGTCCGGGTCGACATATCGGGCGACGTCCATTCTCCACCCGTCGAGCGAGAACTCCCTAATCCAATAGTCGGCGACATCGAGCATGTATTGGCGGGCTTGCGGGTTCGCCAGATTGACCCGTGGCATGGTCGCTACTCCGTACCAGCTGTCATAGCTCGGAACGATCCCGGCTGGTGCTTGCGGATCGTCGACAACTGCCAGACCGGTCTGCTCGACCCAGATTGGCAACCACCCGGCGGCTCCCTTGCTCAGCTTTCGTTGGTTGCGTTTGAGGTGAACTGGCCATTCATTGACAATGAACCAGTCGGCGTACTCCGAATCTGGCCCGTTCTCGATCAAGTCCTGGAACGCAAAGAACTGGGGGTGTACATGATTGAACGAGGCGTCGATCATCACCCGGATGCCGCGCCG
The DNA here is from genome assembly GCA_016650365.1 of Acidimicrobiia bacterium. Classification (NCBI taxonomy): domain Bacteria; kingdom Bacillati; phylum Actinomycetota; class Acidimicrobiia; species Acidimicrobiia bacterium. Next base: position 13,661 of record JAENVV010000036.1, on the reverse strand, counting down.
GTGGGCACCGTCGATGAGCGCTTTGAGATCCCCGTTGGTACCCAACATCGGGTCGACCTGGTAGTAGTCGATGGCGTCGTAGCGATGATTGGATGGCGACCGGAAGATGGGATTCAAGTAGATCAGATCCACGCCGAGCGATTCGAGGTACTCGAGCTTGGACTGGATGCCGACCAGGTCTCCGCCCCAGAATCCACGAGGCGTTGGCGGACTACCCCAGGACTGGGCGTCGATCGGATCATTGGTGGGGTCGCCGTTTGCGAACCGATCGGGGAAGATCTGATAGATCACCGCCCCATGCGCCCAGGCAGGAGTGGCGAATCGTTCCATCGAGTCGTCGAGCCTCCAGCGGTCCAACCGTTCGACCGCACTTGATATACCGGCCGGTACCCGATAGACGGGCAATCCGGCTCCGGAACGAAACGCAAACGAAAACTCGATGAGGATCTCCGGTGCTGCCAAATTGACCTGCCAGTAGATGAACCGGCGGCCTTTCGAGGAGCGGTGCATGGGGTGACCGGTCACCTGTCCGGCCTGTCGCACGACGAATAACCCGTCGGTTAGTTCGGGCTCGGCCCACACCCGGATCGTGAACGAGCCGTCTCCTTCGCGCTCGAGATGAGCCCGGTTCGTCGGATCGAATCGAATGTCAAAGGGTGTGACATCGCCCGGTAGACCATAGACCCCGAGATCAGAATCGAAGCTCTCCACTATGACCTGGTCAGCCCTTGACCGAACCCTGCGTGAGCCCACCAATGATCTGCTTTTGAGCCACCAGGAACGTGAGGACGATAGGGGCCGCCCCGATAATGGCTGCAGCAGCCAGGTTGCCCCACTTCGCCGAGTAATTGGATTCGACGAAGAGTTGCAGTCCGACCGCCATGGTGAACTCCTGGGTGGACCGCAGGAGGGTTCGAGCCAGGATGTACTCGGAGTAGATATTGATGAATGTGATGATGAAGATCACTGCCAGAACGGGTCTGCTGAGTGGGAATATGATTCTCGAGAAGATTTGCCACGGGTTGGCCCCATCGACCTCGGCTGACTCATCCAACTCCACCGGGATGGTATCCATGAAGCCCTTGATGAGAAAGGCGTTGAATCCGATCGCTCCGCCCAGGTACACCATGATGATGTAGGTCTGTGTATTAAGTCCGGCTGCCGGGAAGATATCGCCGATCTGTTGGGCCAAAAGAAATAGGGCGATGAATCCAAGGAATTGGGGGAAGACCTGAATGAGCAGCAGGCTGAGCAAGCCTGCACGCCGACCCCGGAAGCGCAGGCGCGAGAAAGCGAACGATGCCAGCGCAGCCAGGATGACGTTCAGGCTGGCGGCGACGATTGCGACCCTCCAGGAGTTGAACAACCAGGTCCCGAAGGGCGTCAGGTCGGACTCGAATAGTTCTGTGAAGTTGTCGAACGTGAAACCCCGTGGGATCAGCCGGGCTGCCGACAAGTTGTCAACCGGATTGAAGGCTGCAGAGAGCACCCAGACCACTGGATAGAGAGCAAAGAACGCGGCGATGATAAGCACGATGTGTCGCCAGCCGATCTCGCGGATCCACCGTTTGGCCGACATCCGATTGGCGGCCACGGGACTTCCGGCCTCGTTAGTTGCCATAGATGCTCTCCAGGCGTTTGGTGAATCGGAAGCTGAAGGCGGAAATGGCGGCCAGGGCAACGAAGATCATGATCACGATCGCCGATCCGAGCGCGAAATTGTTCCCCCGGCCGGAATTGACGGCCAGGTCGAACGTGAAAGAGATCAGGATGTCCGTTTCCCCAACCGGGACCGGCGCACCGATCACCGCCGGTCCGCCATCGGTGAGCAAGAAAATGAGCACGAAGTTGTTGAAGTTGAAGGCAAACGAGCCAATCAGCAGCGGAGCCGTCGAGACGAGCAGTAAGGGGAGCGTGATGGACCGAAACACCCGCCATGCGCTCGCCCCGTCGACCATGGCGGCTTCTTTGAGCTCATTCGGGATAGCTTGGAGAGCCCCGGACATGATCAAGAACATGTAGGGAAATCCCAGCCAGGTGTTCACTCCAAGAACGGCGATTTTGGCCCAGGTCCCGTCGGTGAGCCACGGGACTCCGCTGCCGCCGAGAGACTCGATGAGCGCGTTGACCTGGCCGAAGTTGGCGTTGAGTAGACCGCGCCAAACGATGATCGACAGGAACGCCGGAATTGCGTATGGGATGATGAAGATTGAGCGATAGAAGGCCTTGCCGCGCATTTTGTCGTGCTGGAGGGCGTTGGCGAGTGCCAGTCCGAGGGAGAAGGTGAGAAGAACGGACATGACGGCGAAGACGATGTTCCAGTTGAACACCTTTATGAATGCGGCCCTGATCCTTTGATCTCCAAAGATGCGTTGGTAGTTGTCGAAGCCGGTTACGACTCTCCACCCCGGGTCGAGGCGTTGCCCGTCACAAACGAAGTTTCCCCGCTCGGTGACACAGGTCACATCGCGCAGTGCGTCGTACAAGGTGTCAGTCTCTGCGTCGTACTTGTACCGCTGGCCTGCCTGGATGAGTCGGGCTGACGAGGTTGTTTGGGCCTGAATGACCCCCCCGGGTATGTCAAGCACCAGGGCTTCGATCTGGCCGGCAATTCCCAGCAGTTCCCGCAGTCCGAGCTTGCTGTAGTCGTTGATCACGTCGGGTAGATCTCCGGTGAGGTCGATGCCGGTGGTGTCGATCAGGGCATCTTCGATCGGTTCCTCCGAAGACTGCCGGGCGATACCGAAGTACGTGGCACCATCGGGTTGGCGAGCGAGGAAAGCCAATCCCTCGGGACCGTCGTAGATGGCGAGTTCGAGATTGGTACCTTCGCCTTCTACCCGGATGACCTCATTCTCGAGATTGGTGATGACCTGTTGCTGGCTGAGTACGTTGCCAGTAGCCCAGTTCGTAACCGAGACGTATCCGGTGTAGATGATGGGCCAGACTACGAAGATTGTCACAAAAACCAGGCCGGGGGCTAACCACTTGCCAGCGTTGGACCGGGGAGAGAGATAAGCCCAGTTGATGAGCAGAACATTCAGTCCGAGCAGCCCGAACAGCATCCACGATTGATTGGCAACTAGGACTGGGATGGCGGCGATGAAGGCGGCATCGATGAGGCCGACCACCACGAGCTTCAGCCAGAAACCCGGACTTAACGAAAACGAGGACGCGCTCCGTTTTGGAGTCACGCCCTCGCTATTCGTCATTGTCTAGATCCTACTTTGTCTACTGGTTGACCGCTTCGCGTACTGCGGTTGCGGCGTTGACCATGGCAGTCTCTGCATCGACTGTGCCGTTGCGGATCGCAGCCATGTTGTCGCCCAACGCACCCCAAACCGCCCCCATTTCAGGGATGTTCGGAATCGGAACACCGTCGGCAGCCGAGGCGCCGAAAGTGGAGATGGCGGCGTCATCTGCCGTCGCTGCGATGATGGCGTTATGAACCGGCGGACGACCGTCGGCGGCGAACATTGCAGCCATGCCTTCCTCGGTGGCCATGAAGTCCAACAAGAACGTCTGGGCAACCAGTTTGTTCTCAGAGAACGAACTTAGGAAGAACCCCTGAACACCGACGAAGGGCTTGGGTGTACCGTCAGCGATCTTGGGTAGCTTGGCAACTGCCCAGTTCACGGTGTCCTGGTCGTTCAGTGCACCGAGTTCCCATGGGCCGGTAATCCAGAATGGTTCGGTTCCTTCAAGGAACTGATTCTTCGCACCGTCGTAGTTGACGGAAGCCATCACACCGTCTTTGACAAGGGTCTCGAGGGCCAGGGCGCCGGAGATGGCCCCTGCCGAGTCAAGACCGACATCTGTCGGATCGTAGATGCCATCGGTCGAGGCGAAGACGTAGCCGCCCGCCGCCGAAACAAACGGGTACATGTGGTAGGCGTCGGTACCATCGCCCCCGCCTGTCACGCCTATGCAGTTGGTGATGTCCACCATGTCGGCACAAGCTGCCGCAGCATCTTCCATCGTGGCAGGGGCTTCCGGTGCCAGGTCGGTGTTGTAATACAGGGCAATCGCCTCGACCGCATAGGGCAGTCCGTACAGGGTTCCATTAAAAGTCAAGCCATCCTTGGCCGATGCAATGAAGTCGTCGGCTTTGGCGCCTAGGTCGATTGGTTCCAGGATGCCGTTGGTGGCCAATTCACCCACCCAGTCGGATGCTCCGATGAAGATATCCGGGCCTTCGCCAGCAGGTCCGGCGACGCCGACCTGGTCTTTCATGGCTCCGAAATCCACTAGTTCGATGATCACGTCAACGCCAGTTTTGTCTTCGAATGCAGGTATAACCTCTTCGATGGCTTTCGCACGGTTTTCGTCGGCCCAAATGACCAACTCGACCATCGGGGCGGCTTCGGTTGTGGTGGTTACGGCTTGTGTGGTAGTTGTGGTCTCGGCGATCACGCTGGTGGTGGTATCGCCGGCATCGACGGTCTCTTCGCCGGAACCGCAGGCAGCAAGCACCAACGCGAACACGGTCAAGAGTGCCAGCCAGATCACTGGTTTCTTTTGCACAGTATTTTTCTCCTTATGGGCATTTCTGAACGCGGCCACCCAACGTGTCGATGGAGTGGCGCGATGTGAGTAAAGCACACTCGGGGCAGGTCGGTAAATGGTCAGAAGACCCGTTCTCGGACCCGAAGGTCGGTGGTGAGCAGGCTCCGGGCGCTCGCCATCGTCACCAGCAGCACCGAGGTCGTCACCGAACCGAGTATCAGGTACATCACGACCAGTTGAATGAGCACCGCCTGGATGGGATCGACGCCTGCCAGAAGCAGCCCGGTCATGGCACCAGGGAGCGCGATAAGTCCGACGACTTTGGTGCGTTCGAGTTGGGGGATGAGTGCCGATCGGGCGACGATCGCACCGATCACCTTCGCCACCTGGGTTCGTCCGAAGCCGAGTGCCAGCATTCCTTCGAGCTCCCCCCGACCGGTCACCAGGTATTCGTTGGTGCGGGTTACCGCCAGAACCGTGGCGGGCATCGTGTTGCCGACGGTGATGCCGGCCGTAACGATGAGGCTGACCGGTGTGAAATCGAGGACGCCGAGGCCGAACACCACGAGCAGGCTGACGGCGGTCGACCCACCGATTGCCAATAGACCGATGTTGCGAATTCGGTAGTCACCTTTGGCTCGTTGTCTCACGACTTCGGCTGAGTAGCCAACCATCCCCGCCACCCAGATCCAGGGTAGGAAACGAGAATCAAAAACCAGGGTGAGGACGAGGCCGGCCGCCAGTAACTGGACCGCCGCCCTGATCGACGCCCAGATGATGGTCCGTTCGAGGTCGAGGCCTCGCCAGACCGACACGCCGATGGCTACCCCGACAAGCGTTAGGGAGGCTAGGACCGCCCAGTAGTCGAGGTTGGCTTGTGACACGGCGTGATACTGCCAGATGTGTCGGGACTCTGGGGCAACCTTCTGGTTGGTCAGGAACTGTTATCTAATCGAAACACGCCCGAAACATCGATCTTCGATCCTGAAGGTGGCGACTGACGAGGAGTGACTATGGATTCGGGAAACGCAGCCTGGCTACTCATGGCGAGTGCGATGGTGCTCTTCATGACGCCCGGCTTGGCCTTCTTTTACGGTGGCATGGTCCGGTCGAAGAACGTCTTGAACATGCTCATGAAGAACTTCTTTACGATCGCCCTCATCACCCCGCTCTGGGTCATTGGCGGGTACAGCCTGGCCTTCGGGGAAAGCTCGGGAGGCTTGATCGGAGACTTTTCCCACTTCATGTTCCGGGACCTGGCCGGCGATGATCTGCTGTTCGCAATGTTCCAAATGACGTTCGCCATCATTACTCCGGCATTGATTACCGGGGCGGTCGCCGAACGCCTGAAGTTTTCGGCCTATGCCTGGTTCGCGTCGATCTGGTCCCTCGTTGTCTACTCGCCGGTGGCTCACTGGGTATGGAACGCCGACGGCTGGATTTACAAGTATGGGGCACTGGACTTTGCGGGCGGCCTCGTCGTTCACATCAATGCCGGCGTGGCGGCGCTGGCCTTGGTCCTGGTCCTCGGACCCCGATTGGGCTTCGGTCGAGACGCCATCCGGCCTCATTCCCTCCCGCTCACGCTGCTCGGAACGGGCATTTTGTGGTTCGGCTGGTTCGGATTCAACGCCGGTTCGGCGTTGGCGGCCAATGAGCAGGCGGTCACGGCCATGGTCGCGACTCAGATTGGAGCATCGCTGGGAGCGCTCGGTTGGGTGGCGGCAGAATGGAAGAAGACCGGGTATCCGACGACGCTCGGAGCCGCCTCAGGCGCCGTCGCCGGCCTGGTGGCGATTACGCCCGCGGCGGGGTTTGTGACTCCGGGCGGAGCCATGGCCATCGGAGCCATAGCCGGCGTCGTCTGTTTCTGGGCGGTTGGTCTCAAGGCACGCTTCGGATACGACGACTCGCTCGACGTGGTTGGAGTTCATCTGGTTGGTGGGATAATCGGATCGCTGCTGGTTGGCCTGTTTGCATCCGCGGGCGGTGGTCTGTTCTACGGGGGTGGTATCTCGCTGCTCGTCAAACAGCTGGTGGTCACCGTGGCCGTGCTCGTGTTCAGCTTTGTCATGAGCTACCTCCTCGCCAGAATCCTTGACAAGACCATGGGCCTCCGGGTCGAAGAGCGACAAGAGGTAGAAGGTCTGGACATCACGCTGCATGAAGAGCGCGGCTACATTCTCAACGAGTAGAGGTAGGTTCCCATGAAGCTAGTGATCGCGTTTATCAAGCCGCACACCTTGGACGCCGTGAAGGATGCGCTGACCGAGGTCGGCGTCACCGGGATGTCGACCAGCGAGGTGCGTGGGTTTGGTCGGCAATCGGGCCATACCGAGGTGTATCGAGGGGCTGAGTACAAGGTTGACTTCGTGGCCAAAACTCGGATCGATGTGATGGTCGACGATCACCACGTCGCCGCGGTCGTCTCAGCCATTGAAGGAGCCGCCCGGACCGGGGAAATCGGCGATGGCAAGATTGCCGTTGTCCCTCTTGACGAGGTGGTTCGGATCCGTACCGGTGAGCGGGGCCCTGACGCTCTCTGATATCGCCCAGGCGGTGTCGCGGCGCCGTAACCTAGACCCAGGAGGTTGATCTCGTGAGCTGGCGTGACGGTGGTGGATTGGCGATCCGGGGGCGAGCCCTGGTAGATCAGTTCCGCTCGAGTTTGTTCGGCGTGCCGGTTCTGTGGATGGTGGTGACCATTGTTCTCTCGCGGCTGGTTATCGAGCTGGATAGCTCAGCCGATCCGATCAGCCTGCCGCCGCTGATCTTGACGACCGTCGACAGCGCTCGGGCAATCTTGAGCGCCATAGCGAGCGGGACGATTACGGCCGCCTCCGTCGTATTTTCTTTGACATTGGTGGCAATCCAACTGTCCTCTTCGGTGTATTCGTCCCGGGTAATGAGAATCTTTCTGCGAGATCCCTTCCAGCAGAACATGATCGGTCTGGTCCTGAGTGCGTTCGTATTTAGTGTGCTGGTATTGCGCGAGGTACGCGGCCCGCTTGAGGAAGGAGGTGCTCGGTACCTACCAAGCATCGCCGTCGCAGTGGCAATCGTCTTTGCTATGGCTGCGCTGCTGGCTCTTCTGGCTTCCATCAATCACACAGCCCAACAGTTACGGGTGTCAACCGTCTCAAGAGAGCTCACCCGCCAGGTGCTGGCGGTTGTGGCAGACCGGTTTCGAGATCCTTCCGGCGATTCGGCCTTGGCTGACCATGTTGGAGAGTCAGATACCGGTTCCGTCGAATTCCCCAGCTTTCCAGCAAGTCCGGGAACGGTCGTGACCGCGAGCAGGTCGGGTTGGGTACAGCAGATCAGCTTGCAGGCCCTGTTGGAAACAGTTGAGCCGCATGACGCCATTCGGATCGAAGTCGCGGCGGGAATGTACGTATATGCCGATGCTCCGCTTGTGACGATCTGGACCTCGGAACCAAGCTCGCTCAATGGTCTTGAGAAGCGGGTCCGCGAAGCATTTGGGGTGGGGGACCAACGGACTCTTCAACAAGATGTGGTTTTCGGTCTGGTCATGCTCGAAGATATCGCCCTAAGGGCCCTGTCTCCGGCTGTGAACGATCCCAACACTGCCCACGTGGTAATCACCCAGATGGGCGAGGTGGTCCTACAGATCTTGAGCCGGAAGGTGCCAGCACGGTTTGTAGTGGTAGATGATCGAAGGATCTTCAGGCCGTTTGAGCCGACCCACTATGACTTTGTAACATTGGCGTTTGATCAGATCTGCGCCTGCGCCCGGTCCCAGGTAACCGTACTGGCGTCGATTCTCGTCACTCTCCAGACCGTCCGGGCCGAGCTTGTCCGGCGGGACCGGGTAACCCGGGAGGCCCTGGAAGCGCTTCAGCACCAAGTTGGGTCCGTGATCACCGAGATCCGACTGTCGGGAGCCTCGGAGGAGAGTAAGGCCAGTGCTCTGGCGCTGCTGGACCGGACCGCTTGGCACCTGGATGGCTGATCAGGAGCTGCCCGGCAGAGCTCCAGATCTCTTTCTCGACCTGCGACGTCAGTTCGCCACCCAACGTCCTCCCGGTGGTGGTCGGGAGATCTGTGACCGCCTGGCCGCCGCCCTCGATCAGCTCATTGCCGGCTTGGCAGGAGATGAACCGTCGTACGCGGTCGCGGCGGTCGGAGGATATGGCCGGGGCGAGATGTGCCTGGGGTCCGACATCGACCTTATGACGATTCATGCCGGCCGACCAGACCCCGCGGCGGTCTCGGCTCTCCTGTACCCGTTGTGGGACGCCAAGCTTGTGGTGGGCCACGCCTCGCGTACGGTTCGGGAAGTTGCCGCCGCGGGACGCGATTCGATGGAAACGCTGAGCGCCCTGATGACGATGCGTTTCGTGACAGGTGATGGGGCGATCTACGAAGAAGCAGTCGAAGCTGTGAAGAAGCTGGTGAAACAGCAATCGGGGCGGATCAGCGAAGTGCTCCAATCCGAAGAGGTAGATCGGCGCCGGGCCGAGCCCTATTGGTTGCTGGCCGCCGATCTCAAGCAGGGTCGCGGTGGTCTGCGCACTCTCCAGGCCGTCGCCCTCGATCGTTCGCGCAGTGGAGCCGATGGCGAGCCGATTGCCCCGGTCGTCGACGAGCTTCTCGATGTCCGGAACGCCATTCAGGCCGTCTCGGGCTTTGAGGTGCGCAAACCTGGTAATCGGTATACCTTTGAGGTTCGGGAAGCTGTGGCTGCCTGGCTTGGCCAGGAAGTCATCGAGGTTGGGACCCGACTTCAGGCAGCCCGGCGAACCGCCGAGTGGTTGGCCGACCATCAGTTCCCTCGCCTGGGCACGTCCCCGGACCCGGTGGCGGGGGTGGGGCGCTGGTTGGTTCGGGCGTTGCGCCGCCCGTCGACCGAGACCTATTCGTCCGCCTTCGCACAGGCTGCCGGCGCGCTCGATGGTCGGGCCGGAGCTTCGTTCTCGCCATCGGAAGAGCAGGCGATACGGACCGCGGGACCACCGCTTTGGTCAGATGGAGATCGGGCGCTGTTTGTCCGGCTACTGGCGGCCGGTGATCACGGTCGGGCTATTGTTGAACGGCTTCATGATTTCGGATGGTTGGCAAAGGCGATCCCGGAGTGGGTGGAATCGGTCGATCGACCGCACCTCGTGCCGTTCCATGCCTACACGGTGGGAGGCCATCATTGGTCGACGGTCGATGAGATTCTCAGCCTCATCGACGACGACGATCCCTTACTCACCGCGATCACCGACGAACTCGGATCAGTCGACGACCTGCTGGTGGCCGGTTTCTTTCACGACATTGGGAAGTCACGGCCAGGAGATCATTCGACGGTTGGCGCCGAAATGATGGGCACCTTTACGGGCAGGGCCCATTACGGTCTAGTCAGCCGTCGTCGGCTCGGGGACGCAGTTCGTCTGCATCTGTTGATCCCTGACTCGGCGGTCGGGAGAGATATCGATGACCGGGCTGTTATTCGGGAAATCGGTGAACAGATTGGCGATCATCAGCTTCTCAGGTTGTTGTATCTGCTTTCGATCGCAGATGCCCGTTCGACCGGGCCGCACATGCTCACCGCTTGGAAAGCCAACCTGATGCGGCAACTCTTTCAAAGAGTCGAGGAGCAATTGACAGGGTCGACATCCGAGGTAGCCGAGTCGACGATTGTCGAGGCGGCCGGCGGTTCGATCGGACCGGGGCGGGTATCGGCTTTCCTGGCGAGCATGCCATCGGTGTACACCGACCGGTTCAGCGTCGAAGAGATCGCCCAGCATCTACATGTCACCAGTCCACCCCCGCGCCAGGGGGAGATTCGCTGGAGTATCGAGCACCTCAGTGGCGCTACTTCATTGGTGTTGGCAGCCCTCGATCAGCCGGGTCTGATTGTGCGTGTCGCCGGGACGTTGGCGTCCTACGGCGTAGAGATTCTTGATGCGCGACTCGTGACGAGCGATACGGGGGTTGGGGTTGACACCTTTCACCTTCAAGACGCCCTACAGGGTGGTCCGGTGGCAGAGGCCAAGCTCGCGCAGGTTCGCCGGGATCTGACCACCGGATCTGACTATCTAGCCCGCCTTGACGAACGCCGTCGCCACTACGGCTCCACTCCCAGGGGAGGCGAGGTCATGTCGTATCGAGACGGTCCGGGTTCGGTGGTGGAGGTCAGGGCCCTAGATCGAATCGGCCTTCTTCACGACGTAGCTGCGGTCATTTCGGCAACCGGGGCTTCGATTCACCTCGCCAAGATCCGATCCAGAGGGGACCTGGCGATCGAGACCCTCTGGCTGCGAGATCCCCTCACCGGGGCACCGCTTGGCGACGATCGACTCGAGGCGATCGCCCGCAAGCTCACCGCCGCACTTCAATCCTCCTAACGCTGCCCGGAACCCGGAGGCACGCCCCTAAATCAAGGAAATTGTCATAAATGCCGAAAAAGGGGTTCACAAACGATTGAACATGTGTCATATTGGGACAGCGTCCCGGTTGGAAAGGTTTCCATCTGGATGCGCACTCCCCCTGCATATAAAAGGACTTTTCCGCATGGCTGCAACTGACCCTGCGCGGGCTAAGGCTCGCAAGGCGCCCGCTCGGGCATCCAAGCTCACAGATGAGCGTGGACGACTGACCACTGACCTCGTTTCGCAGTACTTAACTGCCATCGGCGAGTACGACCTTCTTACTGCCGAACAGGAAGTTGAACTAGCCCAGCTCATCGAAACTGGCGAAGAAGCCGTTGGTCGTCTCGAAGCCGGCGACTTCAAGGGTAAAAAGGCTGAGATCGAATTGCGAAGGAAGATTCGCAAGGGTCGCGAAGCCAAAGATGCTTTCCTGACCGCCAACCTCCGTCTCGTCGTCGCCAACGCCCGCCGGTATGCAAACACCTCAGGCATCGACTTTCTCGACCTCATTCAAGAAGGCAACCTCGGTCTCATTCGTGCCGTCGAAAAGTTCGACTGGCGCAAAGGCTTCAAATTCTCGACGTACGCCACCTGGTGGATCCGTCAGGCCATCACGAGGGCTATCGCTGATAAGTCCCGGACGGTCAGAATCCCTGTCCACCTCCACGACACGCTCGCCGCGGTCCGGGCCGCTCAGGCCAGCCTCAAGGCAGAGCTCGGACGCGATCCCAAGCCGGACGAGATCGCTGAAGAAGCCGGTGTCACGGTTGACAAAGTCGAACTCGCTCTGAGTGTTGCGGACACCGTCTCGCTCGAACAGCCAGTCGGAGAAGACGGCGCTCAACTGGGTGACTTCATTGAAGACGAAGACGCCGCCGATCCAGTCCTCATTACCGAAGAAATGGACGTTGCGAACAGCCTCCGGGTTTCGATCGAACGCCTACCGGATCGTGAGGGACGGATCCTGGCGCTTCGGTACGGGTTCTATGACGGTGTGCCCCGCACGCTTGAGGAAATCGGCGACGAGTTCAACCTCACCCGTGAGCGTATCCGCCAGCTGGAAAAGCTCGCCTTGTGTCGTCTCCGTCACCCTTCGTTCGGGATCCGCGAACAAGACCTTATCTAGGACACTCGGCCTGCGCGATAGGCCATCCTGCTCTACGTCCTTCACGACCTTCGGGGTACTGTTGAGCGCAGGAGGTCGCGCCATGAAGTTGAGGGATCTGATCGAGAATTCTGCCGAGACCATGGGTCCGGCGTCCACGCTACGCGAAGCAGCCATGGCCATGGTGGCCGGTGAAGTCGGGTCCATGGGTGTGATCGACGACGGTGCCCTCATCGGCATCTTGACCGAACGAGACATCCTTGATGCGGTCGCCATGGGGGTTGATTTCGACCAGGCAGTGGTGGGTAATCACATGACCCGCAACCCCGATGTGTTCTCGCCCGACACCGACGTTGCCCAGGTTGCCGAGTGGCTCCTTGAGACGGGTTACCGTCACGTACCGGTGGTGGACGATGACATTTCGGCCATCTTGTCGATTCGCGACATCCTGGCGGCGTTGGTAGATCCTGGCAGGATCCAGACCCTCTATCCCTAGTTGGTAGGTCATCGGTCTGGGTAAACCGAGCGGCTATCTTTCTGCTGCAGCCAGGTTGACGCTGCAGAACGAGGTTTCATTGAAGACAGTGCTGGTAACCGGTGGGGCAGGCTACATCGGGTCGGTAACGACTGATTTGCTGATCGGTCGAGGTGATCGAGTAGTCGTCATCGATGATTTGTCACGCGGGCAATTGGAAAACGTGCATGATGATGCCGTATTCGTCCAGGCCGATATCGGTGATAGAGGAGTGGTCGAGGCGATCGTCGACGAATACGACCCCGATGCGGTTATTCACTTCGCCGGCTACATCGCCGTTGGTGAATCCGTCCGCAACCCGGGGCCCTATCTCGATCGAAACGTGGCCCGATCCACGATGTTCCTCGATTCGCTGATTCGACATGACGTTTCGAACGTTGTGTTCTCAAGTTCGGCCGCGGTGTACGGACAGCCGAAGATGGTTCCGATTGACGAGAACGAGGACAAGCAGCCCACCTCTCCATATGGCTGGACCAAATGGGCGTTCGAGCAGATACTCGGCTTTTATGAGGTCGCCCACGGAACCCGACATGTGGCACTCCGCTACTTCAACGCCGCCGGCGCATCTGAGCGTCGGGTTGAGCGGCACGATCCGGAAACCCATCTCATACCAAACATCCTGGAATCTGCCTCTGGGGGAAAGACGGTTTCGGTGTTCGGAACCGACTATCCCACCCCCGATGGCACCGCCATTCGTGACTATGTCCATGTGGTTGATCTCGCCGATGCTCATCTGCGAGCGGTTGACTACCTCGTCGACGGGGGAGCGTCGATCGCGATGAATCTCGGGTCGGGCATCGGCTTCTCGGTGATGGAGGTTATCGAGACCGTTCGTCGCGTCACCGCCCGTGAGGTCCCGGTCGAATATGGGGATCGCCGGGCCGGGGACCCTCCCGAACTGGTCGCTGATCCATCGTTGGCCCGTCAGGTGCTGGCCTGGGAGGCAAACCAATCAGATCTCGAGAATATCGTTCGGTCTTCGTGGGAGATTCGGCTGGCCTAGGCCCCAGGAGACGGAAGGTCCAGGAGGCAGGAGAGATCGTGGCCGATAATCTCCGGCGGTTTGGTTGGTACCCCCCAGATCGCTCCGGGGCGGGCGATGAAGGCTGCCTGACCGCCAACGGATTGTGCCCCGAGG
>JAENVV010000035.1 GCA_016650365.1 Acidimicrobiia bacterium | reverse complement strand
ACGAGGAGCCAGGTTTCCATGTTGCCCTTGCCCGGCACCGCAGCTCCCCACACCACGGTGGCAACGAACACAGCAAACCAACCAAGCGTGGCCCGCCGACCAAAGATCATCAGCGCCGCGAGAGGGATGATCAGAATGTTCGCCTCGCCGAGTCCCGACCGGAGGAGTCCGCCGACGAGCGCTGTCAAGTACGAGGTCTCGGCTACGACCGCTGCGAAGGTGGCCGTTACCACCCATCCGAACCATTGGGGCCGGGCGTTGAGGATGAGGAGGCCGATCGGCCCGACTGCAATAACGATCCAAAGTGCCACGGCCGACGTGGTGAACCCCTGACCGCCAAGGTCGAGAGCTGTGGGGATCGTCAGCAGCGTCGCGATTGGTGGAGGCGACGACGAAGATGACGCGCCTGGAGCGCTGCGCGACTGGCTCTCCTGGGAAGTCGCCGATAGAGGAGAAGAAGTCGACCAGCCACCGCCAGAGTTTTCGCATGGCCGAAGGCTAGGCGTGATTGCGAGAGGGTTTGCCGGGCTCGTTCGAAGGGCGTTCCCTGAGGTGTCGACACATGCACGAAGTTCCAGGTCGCCCCGTGGGTTGTTCGGGGATCAATCAACGGCAGTGAGCGGTTCGCCCGTGAGGAATCGGGCGATGACGTCGTCGGCTTTGTCGCCGTCGAACACGACATAGGAGACGCCCCCTTCGTTGGAGAAGCGGACCGGGACCGTTGTGGCGTCAACGTCGGCCTTCCACATGCCGAAGGCGGCGGTGAGAACGCCGATCGGGCCAAGCCCTTTGTCGATCCGGGTGGAGACTCCCAGCTTGCTGAGGAACAGGGGCATACGGGCTACTCCCTGCACAGAAGCGGCCCGGTGCAGCATGGCTTCCAAGGTTTGCTGCTGGCGGCCGGTTCGTCCAATGTCGTCGGCGTCGACCGACACCCACTTGCCATTGATGTTCTCCTGGTACGAACGCGACCGGGAGAAGGCCAGCGCGGTGGCTCCATCGATGTGGGTGGTTCCGGCGGCGACCTCAAGTCCCGACTTAGTGTCTCGTGCTGCATTTGGGAAAGCGATATCGATCCCGCCCAGGGCGTCGACGAGTGCGGCAAACCCGGCAAAGTCGATCTCGACGACATGGTGGATTGGGATGCCGGTGGCAGCCGAAGCGGTATCTGCCAACAAGGCTGCCCCGCCGAATGCGTACGCGGCGTTGATCTTGTTGGTCCCATGCCCTTCGACCGTGACCTTCAGGTCGCGCGGCAAGCTCAGCAGTTGGAGAGCTCCGCCGCTCGGACGGGCCAGGATGATGACATCAGCCCGTTCACCGCCGAAGTCGCCAAAGCTGCCGGCGAGTCCGTCGGGCAGGTCGGCACGGCTGTCGCTGCCAATGAGGAGGAACGTCTGGGTGACAAAGCCGGAGGCCAGGTCTGGTTCGGGCTCGACATGGGGGATCTGGGCCAATCCCCAGTAAAGAGCGCCCAGGGTGACGACGAGCAGAACGATGATGAGTTTGAACAAGAACCGGAACGGGCGCCGCTTGCGTTGCGGTACGGGGGGTGGTTCGGTGATATCGATAACGGTGGTTTCATCCATGAGGGAGCCATTCGAAGATAGTGGGGGTCTAGCCCTGAATGGGCCGATCGCATCATATCGAGTATTGAGCGCTCTCGGGTCGTGGGTTTCCGAAACCCTGTCAAAGGATCCCGTCTAGGCGCCGATCAGAGTCTCCACACGGTCAATGTCTATCTTGGCACCTAACGACGTAAACGCCGACTTGGCGGAGGAGAGCTCCAAGCGGGCAGCCGAGTCGTGACCTGCCTCATGTTGGGCTTCGGCGAGCAGAAGCCTTGATTGGGCTGTCTCATACGGCATTTGGAGTTCGTTCCGACGCCGAATGGCCTCACGTAGTTCTTCGATCGCGTCGGCCGTGCGGCCTTCTCGGAGTGATATGACCGCCCGCCGGTGAAGTGCAGATGACCGCATGGCAGATGAGTCGCACGATCGGGCAACCCCCTCGAGTTCGGTGATCGAGGCTTTCGCCTCGTCGATGTGTCCAAGCGACAGTTGGGTATCGATAAGAGCTGGTAGGTATTTGGCCCGGGCCAGCGGGCCCAGTTGGTCGGTCCCGAATGCATCCGACAAGAGCTGGCTGGCCGCCTCAGAATCGCCCTGTGCTAGCCGTAACTCCGCCAGCCCTGGCAACACCGGGTAGCCGTGTTCGTGAGCTGACCGAAAGAGATCTTCGGCTTCGGTGAGGTTACCGGCCCGCAGTTCCACCTCGCCCTTCTGATAGAGGGCAGAACCAACAATCAACGTGAACCCATGAAGCTCGGTGACCGCCCTATCAAGCTCGGCGGTGGCTGTCTCCCAGTCGCCTCGTAGCCACTTCAGTTCCGCTCGGACGATCCGGCACACGCCCGGGTAGGCCGAATCGGAGTGCTGTTCGCACCATGCCTGAGCCGCGTCGCTCCACTCTGTGGCGCGCTGATAGTCGGCGACCTGGTCGCACACGGTCAGCATGTTGCAGTAGCTGCGACCCGTCGCATCGGGCGATAGCTCGCCTGATACGGCCGCCACCATGGCCTCGTCAATGAGCGTCATGCCCTCGTCGACTTGTCCCATCGCCACGAGAAACCGACCCTTGTCCTGGAGTCCAAGCGCACGGAGGCTTCGATTCTCAAGCGCGCTGCCGAGTGCGATGACCTCTTCCGCCAGTGCCACGGCCTTTTCGGAGTCGCCTTCGGTTTCGAAACTGGCAACCGACTTCCATCGGAGCAGGTAGCCGTAGGCCTCAGACTCGGGGAGATCGTTGATCAAACTCTCTGCCCTGGCTACCCACGCCCTCGATACTGCTTTGGCCAGCCGGTACTTGTACGAGTCGGCCAGGGCGAGGGCGATGAGGGCGGCCGCTTCGCGCTTTCCCTCCCTCGAGTAGAGCCCGAACGCCTTCTCCCGTATGGCGATGCCCTCGTCGCTCCGGCCCGTCCAAAACGCGGCCTCTCCCAGGCGCTGGAGATCCTCGGCCTCCAGGTCGATTGCCTTCGCAGCGGCCGCCAGGGCGACATACGCGGGTTCCCATTGCTGGGAAGCGTGCGATTGGCGTCCGGCGGCGACCTGTTCGGCAGCGTCCAAGGCTGGTCGCTCCGACCGAAGATCGGGGAAGTCGGAAGGCAATCCCTGATGCGTGACCTGGAACACATGCTCGGGCCGTTCAAGGTCCTTCAGATTGTGCGCGCCTAGATCTTTCAGTCCAATCCCGGAGGCGAGATTGTCCTGGACGAGGCTGGCCGTTGCGGAGGAGACAAGAATTTGGCCACCATGGCCCGTGGACAGAAGGCGAGCGCACCGGTTGAGCGGCGGTCCGAAGTAGTCGCCGTCTCGTTCGTCGGCATTTCCCGTGTGGAGCGCTGCCTTGACTCTTAGGTCTCCGAGAACTCCCCAGTCCTCGGCTGCCAAGCCAAGTTGGGCGTCAAGAGCGGCCTTGAGAGCTTGTTGTGGGGCGGAAAATGCGGCGCAAAACGCGTCGCCGGCTGTTGTGAAGACAACCCCATCGTTCTCTTCAATGGCCGAGCGCACGACACGATCATGCTTGGCGAGAGCATCTTTCATGGCCTCCGGATAGGTTTCCCAGAGACGGGTACTGGCTTCAACATCGGTGAAAAGGAACGTCACGGTTCCGGTGGGGCGAATGACGATTTCGTGTGTCCTTACTGAGGAGACGCCGATTCTACGCCGCTGGCGGCGATGCCGTCGGACTTGGCCCCGCTGCCGGCGCCCAAGGTGTGAGCGCAAAATGCCGGCGTTGGCATACCCGGCGTTTTGCCGGCAAACACCGTTGGCCTGCTCTAGGTTGCGTGTTATGCAATCGTTTCACGACGAACCCGTTCGCGGCGTCATCGGCAACTTTGGCCTGCTTGCCCTTCCCGGGATCGAAACCGTTCGGAGCATGGTTACGGGTACCGCGGCGATGCCGCCGATTCACCACCTCACGGGTATTCGACCTACCCAAGCCGACCCCGGCGCAGTGACCTGGGAGATGCCTGTTACGGATTGGATGCATGATCGTTATGGCGTCATATGGGGCGGGGTATATGCGTTCTTCTCCGACGCGGTCGTCGGGACCGCACTGCTCACCGGACTCCCGCCCGGCAAAGTCTTAACGACCTCCGAGCTGACCTTGAGCTATCTCCGCCTGGCTACCCCCGATGCGGAGAAGCTGATCGGTCATGGTCAGACGGTCCACCTCGGTAACAGTCTTGGCCTGTCGGAAGCGCGCATCGAAGACGTGCATGGCCGGCTCCTGGCCTTCGCCTCGACTCGATGCGTCGTCATCGACATACCCGGCGGAGGTGCTGCGGAGGTCATACCTCCCGGCGCGCCAATCAGTGACCCGGTCGACCCATACTTGAGGCCACTACCTGACACGCTCAATGTGTGGCATGAGCACAGTAAATACGGCCCACGAGAAGTGTTCGACAAGCAATGGATAACCGGCGAGCTCGACGTGGGTCCCGTGACTCGCATGACCGGCCACAGAGCCGTGGAGATGGGCGACGGCACCTACACCCTCGAATGGCCGGCCAGTCCATGGTTCAGTGCCGGGATGCCCGCCATGTATGGCGGGGCCATCTCGTGGGCACTCGATACGGCCGTCGAAGGCGCAATTTTCTCGACCCTGGAGCCCGGCGAGTTCAATGCATCGATCGACCTGCAAGTGCGGTTCTTCAGGCCACCCATGCTCGATGGTCGTACCCTGACGGTCCGGGGCGAAGTCCAACATCGTGGCCATCGGCTCCGGGTTGCCACGGCCGAGATGGTGGACGCCGATGGAAACAAAGTAGCGACCGCCACCGGGTCGGCCATGCTCATTCCTGACGGCGTCGAGCATCTCATGGCTGGTGGTGCCGCCCACGAACTCACTCCTAATTAGGGGAGCTGTGTTTCATCACGGTGTTGCCACAACCCTTTGGCGGGCCCGTTTTGGAGCAGCCTGAGCTAGCTCCAAGCCTCGACTTGACCGTCACCGACCCGTCTAACGAGGCGTGTTGGCGATCATCACCGAAAGGTAGGTCAGCCGGTCGTCGGCGTGGGCGGTGAACTTGACCGGCATGCCAGGGAGGGTGGGGGCAAACCAGAACGTGTGGATGGTGATGCCTTCGCGAACCGTGTAGCGGAGGCAATCGACCGTGCCGGTGTCCAGGTCGATGGACTCGGATTCGATGGCCGTCGCTGCCGCCCGGAATGAGGCATGCCTCTGAAGTTCGTCCCACGTCGAATACACCGTGTCGATTTCGCCCAACGGGAGACCGTCAAGGGTGGTGCGCCACAAATCCTGGGTGGCGCCGCGGTCGTCGACCTCGATGAATTTGATGTGTCGATGGTACGGGGGTTCGACCGCTGCTTCGACGAGCAGTTTCATCGTCCGCCCGGCCGGACAGCCAGAACGTATCTCGTCGGCAGTGAATGGCGTCGGGGCGTGACCGGGTTCGAGTATCCGGGGATCGTCATTATCCACGATCACCACCATTGCGCACTCGCGCGTTAGCCCCGACTTGTTTGACGGTGGCCATCTTCGCAGAGGACATGTAGTGATCCTACGTTTTCTCTGCGTGGCCTTGTCGGGCAGAACGCCCATCTCTGCGCCATGGCACGGCAAACAGAACCAGTCTGTGACAGGCTCAAACGATGGTCAGAATATGGCGATTCGGCTAGGCAGGCGGCTGACTGTTCCAGTATTCCTTCGCTTCGGCTTCCATATCAGCCAGCCGGGTGTAGTAGTCGGGGAACTCGTTGAGATGAGCCCAGGCGATCTTGCCGGTGGCGGCCAGATCGTTGCCGGTGACATCGGTCAGGGCGTCTTTATCTCCGTGTTCGAGTTCGACCTCGAGACCCATCCGGAATTGCTCGACATCGAAGCGATGGTCGGTGAAGTCGAGGCCGATCTCGGCGGCGATCGCTTCAGCCTGAACCGTTGTGAAGGTGTTCTTCATGGTGCTACTCCCGGGTTGGTTTGGTTTGGCCGCTCTGCTTGCGTTTTTCGCTCCGGTAGCCAATGACGCCACCACCGATCGTACCGATTAGTACCGGTCCCAGAGGGGTGACGCTCAGGCCCACCGAAACCAGGCCGCCGACGACTCCGCCCGTGAGAGCCCCAACCCGGAGCCCGTTCAAGGGGTCCCAGGGGGTTCGATCGCGAAGTGTTGCCTGCTGTCTGGTAGCCATGAGGCCACCCTACCGAAGCTCAATTTTCATCACCAGAGTCGTCCGTCACAGATCGTCGCCGCCGCAGCTGGCCGGGTATCCCCGATCGTGGGACGAATGCGGGAGGGTTCGGGTCGAAGGGCCGTTGGGGTGAGGCGCCCATCGGCGTAGTGTGACCCCAGGCGCCTAGAGCAGCAGAGGATGGCACGCGTATGGACTTCGAGATCTCGGAGAAGATGACCACCATTTTGGACATGGTCGGCCAGTTCATGGACACGGAGGTTATCCCTCTCGAAGGCGAACTATTGCACGGAGACCAGGCGACTCTCGACGAGATGGTGCGGCACGCCCAGGACAAGGTTCGCCAGATGGAACTGTGGGCGCCCAACCATCCGGTCGAGTTCGGTGGATTGGGGTTGAGCATGCTCGAACATGGCCTCGTATCCGAAGCGCTCGGCCGAAGCCCGCTCGGACACATCGTGTTCGGAGTGCAGGCGCCCGACGCCGGCAACATTGAGATCCTTCATGCATACGCCACCGATGATCAGCGGGAACGTTTCCTGCGTCCGCTCGTCGCCGGAGAGATCCGCAGTTGTTTTTCGATGACCGAACCCGAAATGCCCGGTTCGAACCCGACGATGATGGCCACGACTGCCGTCAAAGACGGCACCGACTATGTGATCAACGGGCAGAAATGGTTTACGACCGCCGCCGACGGGGCCGCCTTCGCGATTGTGATGGCGGTCACCAACCCCGAGGCCCCGCCCCATCAGCGGGCCAGCATGATTCTCGTTCCCACCGACACGCCCGGGTTCAACTTGGTTCGCAACGTGTCGATGATGGGCCATCCCGGGTCCGGTCATGCCAGTCACGCCGAGGTCATCTACCAGGGGTGCCGGGTGCCCCAGGCAAACCTGCTCGGAACCGAAGGGGCCGGATTCGCCATGGCCCAGGAACGCCTCGGCCCAGGTCGGATCCACCATTGCATGCGCTGGTTGGGTATTGCGAGCCGTTCTTTTGATCTCATGTGCGCCCGGGCCAACTACCGGGTGATCAACGAGAATGGTGACACCCTGGCCGATCAGCAGGCCATCCAGCATTGGGTGGCTGAACTCGACGCCGAAATCCGCGGGGCCCGTCTCCAGACGCTGCATGCCGCCTGGATGATCGACCGGTACGGAGCCAAAGCGGCCCGTGATGAGATCTCGGCCATCAAGTTCTCGGTGGCCAACACAATGCTCAAAGCCGTCGACACGGCCATCCAGGTGCATGGCGCCCTGGGCGTGACCGACGATACGATCCTGTCGTACTGGTATCGCCACGAGCGCGCCGCCCGCATCTACGACGGTGCCGACGAAGTCCACAAGACGTCCCTGGGCCGCCGTATCTTACGTCGGTACGCCTCACAGGCTGTCTGATCCGCGGCTGGTTTGGTTGAGCGTCGACCCGGGACGTTTTGTCGAACACGCCAAAACCTGTCGGTCCAGGATCCGGCCGATATGGCATATGATCACGGTCATGGGCTCGCGGGATACGTCAACTCGCCCGTGCTGAGGAATAGCTCTCAGGGGTTGGAGGTTGGGGCAAATGACGATGCCTTCCCAGAACCGCAGGTATCTCATGTTCGCCGGTTCCTTCGCCATCGCGGTGGCCATCGGTTTGGTGAGTGTCTTTGTCGCCAATCGGCCCGACCCGATCGACCACTCAGCGGCCGGCCCCGTCTTCGACCATCTCGGCCGGTCTGGTGCGCGACGCCGACGTCCCCGATCTTCCGTTCCCCGACAATCCCGACCCGACCGTGTGCGGGATACCGGTCAAGTGGGGGAGTGACAGACACAATGGCCTGGCTGAACGGGATGTTCGATGGGCAAATGCTCCAGTCCGTTGTTCTGCTGTACAGCCATCAGCGTTTCAGCATCACCGGATCGGCGCCGCATGGGACGCAGGACCGGATTCTCCTGTATCCGGAGAATCCGGTCCTCGACTTTTACCTTGTCAAGACGGTCGGTCCCAATCCGCAGGAAGGATGGATTCCCGCGCCGCTGCTGTCGTTCGAGCCGCTCGATATGTCCGCTGCCGGCTGAACCTCAGCGCAAGTGAATCACATTTCCGGTGATCAGGCGTGCCCGGTCTGAGACGACGAAGGCGATGACGTCGGCCACGTCCTCAGGGTCCGCGACGTGGAGCAGGGTCAAACTCTCGTCGACCACCTGGCGGACTTCGTCGGTGACCCACCCGGTGTCGGTCACTGGCGGGTAGACAACATTGGCGGTGATGCCCCGGTCGGCTAGTTCGAAGGCGGCCGACATCGTGAAGTTCTCCAGCGCCGCTTTCGCCGCTCCATAGGAGACCTCTTCGGGGAATCCGAGTGGGTCGCCCGAAGTCAGGCCAACGATGCGGCCCCAGTCGAGTTCGTGCTCGACGTGGCGTCTGGCGAACTCGGCGATGAGCAGCGCCGTGGCCCGAGCATCGACCGCAAACTGCTGGTCGAACGTTGCGGATGACACTGGACGCAGCAAGCGACCGAGGCGGTCCGCTGAGACGTTCTTGAAGGTGTCGGCGACCCAGCCAGTGGCGTTGTTGACCAGAATGTCGACCGGACCGAATGCCTGCTCGGCTGCCTCGAATAGTCCCGAAATGGCCGTTTCGTCAGCAAGGTCGGCTTCGATGGCCAGGGCTGATCCGGCGGCTTCCGCAATGGCGGCGAGGACCTGATCTGCGTTTCCGGCCCGGTTACGCCGGATCAGGTCTGGTGTCCCTGGATCGACCGGATCCTCAACTCGCAAATACGTGATGAGAACTGAGGCCCCGGCGCTCGCCAGGCGCCGGGCGGTGGCTGCGCCGATGCCGTGGTTGGCGCCCGTGACCAGGGCGACATGTCCAGTGAGATCGTTCGCAGAATTCGCCTGACCGGTCATCGTTACTTCTTCCTTATTGGCCACAGAGACTCGCCGCACGCCAAGGCTAGAGCGTAATGGGTGGCCTCGTTTGGCCTGAGGCTTCGGCCGATCCACTACCGTGCCGGGGTGACATTGGATCCCGAAGAACGCAGAGCCCGGGCCCGACGGTGGGTAGCGGTCGCGCTGGCGACGGTGCTCATGGTGATGGACTTCATCCTGTTCGTTTTCGGGTTTGCAACCGGGAGGGGGGAGGAGACGATCCTGGCCGGTGGCATCATTGGCATTGGCCTTGGTCTGGTGCCCGGCGTGTTTGTGGTTGCCGCTCTTGTGTCCCAACACCCCCGCGGCTTCCGGGCCGCCGCTCTGGCGACCGTCCTCTGGGGGGTGGTTGCCGCCCCGATCTCGATTGTGAATCTTCCGGTAGCCCTTGTGGCCGGGTTCGGGGCGGGAGGGGTCGTGGCGTTCCGCCGTGACGAGGTTCATTCGCTCCTGAGTCGGGTGGTGGCCGTGATGATCTGTGCGCTCTACACGTTGGTGGTCCAACGCATCTCGCCTGCGGCCGGAATCCTCGCGGGAGCTCCGCTTCCATTCTTGGCGATCGCCATGGTGGATGCGATGCGAGTTCGCCGCGCAGATAAGACCAATACTCCGGCTGTTTAGCCCTTCACGGCTCCTGCGGTGAGGCCGCCGATGATTCGACGCTGGAAGATCAGCACGAGCACGATGAGCGGGATGGTCACGAGCACCGCCGCAGCCATGATCTCACCGAATGGTTCCTGTCGGGCGACTTGGCCGGTGAACAGGGCAATGCCAACCGGTACCGTCCGGGCGTTTGGCTCGATGGTCGTGAACGTCAGGGCGAACAGGTACTCGTTGAAGGCAGCAATAAATGCCAGCAGCCCGGTGGTCACCAAAGCGGGCGCGGTCAACGGAAGTAGGACCAGACGGAACGCCTGGAACGGTGTCGCGCCATCGACCTGTGCAGATTGAATCAGGTCGTCTGGTAGCGCCTTGAAGAACGAGGTCAGCACCCAAACGGTAAATGGGAGTGTGAACAGCATGTATGAAAGGATCATTGACGGACGAGCCGAGATACCCAGGTTCTGGATCACGGCGTACAGGCCGGTGAGCACTGCCACCTGCGGGAACATGGTCATCGAAAGGATCAGATACAGCGAGGGCGTCTTGCCCCGGAAGCGAAGCTTGCCGAGTGCAAACCCTGCGAATGATCCGATGGTAAGAGCCAGGGTGGTAACCGTTGTTGCCAGGATGACGCTATTGCGCAGCGTTCCAAGGAACGTTTTGTTGGCGAATACGGCGCTGTAGTTCTGGAAGGTGAACGACATCGCCCCGGTATTGGGGTCGCGGGGGATGAACGTACCGGGTGTCATCCGCAGTTGCGCCTCGGTTTTGAACGACGAATTGATGGCCCAATAGAACGGGAACAGCAGGAACGCGGCGATCAAAATGATGAGCAACCAAAAGCCGACCCGGTTCCATTTGATACCGGACTTCTTGCGATCGGCCGTGCGCATCGCCTGTGTGGCTTGGTCGTGGGCCATGTCAGTCACTGGTGACCCCCAGGAAGCGGATATAGAGGATGGCGAAAACCGTAATGATGAAGAAGATGATCACTGAAGCCGCCGACGAATACCCGAGGGCCTGGCTGTCGATCAGCTGGTAATACGCAAAGCTGGCCATCGAGTACTTCTTTTGAGCAAACACGATTTGGAAAAGGTCGAATACTCGTAAGGCGTCAAGGGTGCGGAAGACCAGCGCCACTGCGAGGGTGGGCTTAAGAAGTGGCAACGTGACGGCGGTGAACTGTTTCCACTTGTTGGCGCCGTCGACCTCGGCCGCTTCATAAAGTTCCGAAGGAATGATGGCGAGCCCGGCGAGAAGCAGGAGCGCCATGAAAGGGGTGGTCTTCCATACGTCGATGACGATGGCCGCCGGAAGCTGGGTGCTGGAATCGGCCAGGAAGGGTGTTTGACCGTCGGTAGATCCGAGCTTTTGGAAGATGATGTTGAAGAAGCCCGCCCTGGTGTCGATGAACATCCATTCCCAGATCCGCGATGACACGGCGGTGAGGATCGCCCACGGGACGAGCATGGCGGCCCGCATCAAGCCTCGACCCGGGAATGCATTGTTGAGCGCGATCGCTATCCCGAGACCGAGCAAGGTTTCCATGACGATCGTGACAAGACTGAAGCGGGTTGTGTCGTAGATGCTCTCGATGAACTCGGCGTCGGTCGCCCCGAAAACGTACTGGTTGCCAAATAAACCGAACGTGGACACCTCCCGGTAGCGTCGGGGGTCGCGCGGCAATGCCTGTATCGGGGAAACGAACTCGGGTTCCCCCGTGTTCGGGTCAATCACCTGTTGGCCCGTTGCCTCGTCGATCTCCGGGGGAAGCTCGACTAAGGTGACGCTCAGCAGGTTCTTGTAATTCTGTAGTCCGACGAATTCCGTAGGCGCGGCACTTGCAAACGTATCGTTCGTGAGGCTCGAGTAAAAGACCGAACCCAGCGGGTAGAAGGCCACGGCGAACAGGATGAGGAATGTGGGAACCAACAGCCAGTAGGCAAGGCGCTGCTCGTTGTCCAAGAGCGCGCCAGGTTTGCTCAGTTTCGTGGGTCCTTCTGACTCAGTAACTGCGGCCACGTTTCTCCTCCTCACCTATACAAGCAGACGTGCCTGGAACTCGTCGGGTAGGTCGGGATAAATCAAAAAGGGGGAAGGCACCGTGCCTTCCCCCTTCCGGTTTACTGCATGGTTAGTTGTCTTACGGGGTCCCGACCGTGAAGTCCGGGAACTGGTCCTGATAGTCGAGTTCGAGTTCGAGGAACGCATCCTCGGCATTCTTGTCGCCCGTCAGGACGCTATGCACTGCATTGAAGAACAGAGCCGACGTATCGCTGTAGCTCGGCGACGTGATCGTCGAAGGACGAGCCACGGCAGCGGTGAACACATCGAGCAGGCTGCCGAAGAACGGTGCGGCTTCGAGGACGTCTGCATCCTCATACAGCGACACGATCGTCGGGTTCAGCGAACCGGTGATGGCCCGATACTTTTGCTCTGGTTCTGATGCCATCCACAGTGCGAAGGCGGCAGCTTCTGCGGGGTGCTCCGAATACTTCGAAACAGCCAGCTGCCATCCACCGAGCGTCGCAGCGCTCTGACCGGCGGTTGCGCCGGGGAGTGCCGAAACGTCGAACAGGCCCTTGACCGCTGAATCGTCGGCGTTACCGAGCGAGTAAGCATATGGCCAGTTGCGCATGAAGGCGGCGTTGCCAGCCTGCCATACACCACGAGCGTCTTCTTCACCGTAGGCGGTCACACCCGGAGGCGAGATCGTGCCAACCCAGCCTGCAGCCTGATCGACGATGTCAATGGCAGCCTGGTTGTTGATGGTGATCGTACCGTCGGGTTGGATGATCGAACCGCCACCAGCCGAAGCAATCCATTCGAGGGCGTCACAGGTAAGACCTTCATAGGCGTTGCCCTGCCAGACGTATCCCCAGAAGTCCTGGTTGCCGTCGGCACGCTCGCCCTCTTGAATGGTCGTAGCTGCCGCTTCGAGTTCGTCCCACGTCTTTGGTGGATCGAGGTTGTACTTCTCAAGCAGGTCGGACCGGTAGTAGAGCAGGCCGGCATCGGTGAACCATGGGATACCGATGAGCTTGCCGTCTACCGTGTTGTTTTCGATGATTGCCGGGAAGTGGGCGCCGGTTACTTCGGCAGCACCGTACTCGTTCAGGTCGACGAAGTGCTCGGCGAGGTCGCCGGGCCAGATGACGTCGATCTGGAAGATGTCACCCTCAGGGGACTGGGCCTCGAATAGCTGCAGGTACGTTCCCAAGCGGTCCTCGACGAAGTCGGGGGTATCAATGCTCTCGATAGTGATACAGGGATTTTCGGCCATGTAGCGATCGGCCTGGTTGACAGCCATTTCGAGCTCCTGGCCCACGGCTCCCGTGAACACCCTCAGCACGATTTGTTCGCCGTCGCATGCGCCGGAAGCCGGTGGTTCGGTGGTCTCCGTGGCAGCGGTAGTGTCCGGTGTCCCGGCTGTTGTCGTGTCGCTTGCTCCTGCGGCCGTTGTTGTGGTAGCTGAATCGCCGCCACAGGCTGCAAGGATCATGACTAGTGCCACAAAGGCAAAGAGCCATCTACTTGTCTTCATCTGATTTCCTCCTCAGTTTCCACCCGAAGAATCCGGGTGGAGATTCGCACGATATTGCCTTAGTAAGTGTTCGTCAACACGAGAGGTCACCTGCAATCGATTGCGTCCCTGCGGGGAATTCACACGATGGAACCGATTCCAGCCCCACCTTGTTAAACGTCGATTTGGAAACGGTTCCAATCTCGCCGATGAAATCGGGCTGTTTCCCCGGGGTGGCCTCCTGACCTCTACTTCGCCAATAAGCTCGGGGCGACCTGATCCAGACGCCTTATGGTGACTCGCGGGGAGCGCTCCTGTCAATGGTTGTTCTAATCCCGAATCGTACGGTCTGAGTCGAACAGAGTTAGGGCCGAACGCCCGGTTTATGGTGCGAGGTCAAGAAATACTCCGACGCATGTCGACCATCCACAAAGAACCGTCCGATCCGGATGACTGTCGATGTATCTCACGGCTTCGCGACATTGAGTGCGTAACGCTCTCCAGTCCTCAGACGAAGTCGTACCTGTTGTGCCGTTTGATGAAAAAGGTTACGTACGAAAACGACGCACAAAGTCCGGCATCTCACGCTGCGCGGTCCGTAAACTGACGCCATTGAGAGGAGAACTCCATGAGAACTCGGACAATGGTGGTCGGGGCGGTGACGGCACTACTTGTGTCGGCGTGCGGGAACGCGGCAGAGACGGTCGCCGAAAAGGTCATCGAGAACGAAACCGGAGCCGACGTCACCATCACTGATGATGGTGCGTCGATGCAGGTCACCGATGAAGACGGCAGCACGGTTGATTTCAACAGTACCGACGGGACGGTTGTCATCACCGGGACCGACGATGAGGGGAACGAATCCACTATCGAGATGGGTGGCACCGAGGTACCCGCAGATTTCCCGATGCCGATTCCCGATGGCTCCGAAGTGACGTTCGTTTCCACATTCGACACCCCTGAGGGTGCTTCCACGTCGGTCACTGTTCAAATCGATCCGAGCGACACAGCTTCGGTGCTTGAGATGTATAAGACCTGGTTCGCCGATCAGGGCATGGAAGTCACGTCGGCCGAGGGGATGGTGATCGGTGGCAGCGAAACGGTGGCTTCGCTGGTGCAGATCGCCGACTATGGGACCTATGCCGAAGTGATCCTTACATGGAGTCCCACCGGGTAAGACCGGGCGATGCAGTCGAGTCAAACGGTTGTTGGCTGTCGGACCGAAAATGCGAGCCTGGAACCAGTTGATCCGGTCCCGGACTCGCTCGGGGGCCACGAGGGCTAAGTCAGTTCAGGCCTAACACGGTGAGGAGGGCCGCGTCGACGCCCCATTGTTCTTGCGGCGTCAGGTGGCCTTCGAGATCTCCCAGTCGGCCGATGTCGACGGCACCGACGTGTTCTACGAGGACACGAGTTGACTTACCAGCGATCTCAATTTCGGGTCGAAACGATGCAGATCGTGCGCTCGTCGACGTTGGGGCAACAAGGACCACCGAGCGAGGAAGGAATGCGTCAGATTGCACGACTTATCGAGCGACTTCGCGAGAGCTTCGCCGCCGACACGAGCGCCAGCTTGGCCGGGTTGGTTGTGTTCCTCGTGAGGTACGCCGGGATGGTGGTGGTGTCGAACCTGCGGGTGGCCTGGGAGGTGATCACACCTAGCAACGACCAGATCCGCGAGGCGATCGTTGCGGTGCCCCTCCAGGTGGGCTCGCTGAATGCCGCGCTCCTGGTGGCAAACGCCGTCTCGTTCACTCCCGGAAGCCTGGCCGTGGAACTCACCGAGGAGCCGACCACGCTGTATATCCATGTGCTCCACTTCTCGTCGGTCGACGAGGTGCAGGAGACGGTGAGAAGTCTGGAACGACTAGCCGCCAGGGTATATCCCGCTCGGACCGGGGCAGCCCTTCGGAGCGAGTGACGCGTCCCCGCGTAAAGCGCCACCGGGGAGCGTTCAGTCCAGATCAGTCTCACGGCAGGTACCCCTTTTCGAACGGAGCCGGGAGTGTTAGCCACGTCGGATATCTCGGCGGCGAAGGCCTTGTCGTCCTCGGCACCCAAGGGGCCGGCGACGCATGCTGGTGTGTCGTGTGGGCCAGCTCCGGAGTAATGCCGATAGATCTATTTCGTCGGGTGTTATTTGATGCGATCGAGCAGCTTCTTTGACCCGGGATGGTAAACGGCCGGCTCCTGGCTGAGCCGAATCACTTTCTGCCATGGCCGGGTCAGATACCCGAGCGGGACCGTGATGATGTGCACGAGTCTTGTGAACGGGAATGCCACGAGAAACACGAAAGCTGTCAGCACGTGTGTCTTGATTACCCATGGCAACGATTCGACCAACTCGGGCTTGGGCTGGAATACCAGCAGCGACCGTACGTATGGAACGAATACGGCGGTGCCCCAGAACGAACCCCAACGGTATCCAATAGCTGTCCAAAGGCCGGTAACGATGGCGACGGCAATAATGGCTAGCACCACCAGGTCGGCTCGGGTCGTGACTGCCCGGACTCGAAGGTTCGTGAATCGTCGGTACAACAGAATCACCAGGCCAACTCCGGCCCAGGCAGCCAGCGCGATGCCGGTCCCCTCAAGAAGGTAAAGCCGGACCGGGGCGCCATTCCAAAACCTGATCCCACTCGGAATGATTAGTACCACCAGATGCATCAGAAGGATGATCGTGATGCCCCAGTGGAACGACACGGAACCCCAATACAATTTACGCTTTTCGAGGAGTTGCGACGACA
Source organism: Acidimicrobiia bacterium (assembly GCA_016650365.1). Taxonomy (NCBI): domain Bacteria; kingdom Bacillati; phylum Actinomycetota; class Acidimicrobiia; species Acidimicrobiia bacterium. The sequence goes on along the minus strand of JAENVV010000035.1, from coordinate 390 downwards.
ACGCCGAAACCGAGAATGGATGGCGTCTCCACCGAGTTATCGTCACCACAATCGCCAATGTCGCTGCCACATAGGGAAACACCACAAACAGCAGATTGTTCATCGGGGATCTCCAGTCTCGTTATGGCTTCCGATCGCTTGTTCGACCACATCTGCCGTGGCAGCCAGCAGATGACGGTACGGATTTGCAGATTCCGCCTTCTTCAGTGTGGTCCGCATGATGCCAACAGCCTTTGGAAGGTCGACGATCAGGTCAGGGAGGGGCGAGGGGGTTGCGTCGAGGTAGCGGAGCACCGGGTCGAGATGATCAGGCAACTCGCCGTGCAGGTCGATTCCCACCCGCTCCATGTCTCGTTTCAGGTCGGCCATGAATTCACCCCGACGGTAGTT
>JAENVV010000034.1 GCA_016650365.1 Acidimicrobiia bacterium | reverse complement strand
TCTGGCATATCGATGAGTACAACCGGCAGATCGTTCAAATGTCCTACCCGCTTGTCCACCCCCATATCGTCGAGAAGTCGCACTATTCCTGGTTCGGGCACGTGCGGCATCCAGGCCAAGGGCTCCGATGTGGTCGGTCGGATGGCGGCCACCTCGGCCACCGTCTCCCCCGCTACCGCGTTCAACAAGGACGACTTGCCCGATCCGGTACCGCCCGCCAGGGCGACCACCACCGATCGGCCAAGGAACCCAACCCGCCGCCGGGCAGTATTGGCCAATTCGATCGCCTCCGACAGCGGTTCAGCGCCGACCGACGCGACTGCCTGGGCGACCGCCGTGTCGAGCAGATCCATGAGTCGTCCCAAATCAGACATGCCACGCTCGCAGGGCCCGGTCAACCGATGCCGCCACATCGTCGAGTTCGAATCGCCCGGAGGTTCTCAGACCCTCAAGGAACCCCAGAAAACGTTGAGCATCAGCCTCGAGCACCCCGGTGATCGAATCGATGAGGTCTTTCCTGGCTTCATCGGCGAGACCCTTGGCGGCGGCCGACCCGAAAAGATGTTCAAGAAGCTTTTGTTGGGCGGCGGCAGCGCCGGCGGCGATCCCCACTTCCGTACCCGTGATTCCACTCGTGTAGGCAAAAACGGTGACCATGAGACTTACGGCAACCGCGTTCACCCCGACCGAAGCGATCTGAGCCCATCGTTTGCGGCCCAGTCCCGTTTCTTCGATCATCCGGCTAAGTCCAGCGATCCAATCCTCAACCACCTGTTGAACCCGTTCCGGGGTTTCGGGAGCATGTCGCCACAAATTGGCGTTCCTGACGTGGAGCGCGGTCCCTTCATGGAGTTCCCAGGCGCCGGCCACCGCGTTGGCTGCCAGGTCGGCGCGTCGGGTGACCAGCGCCACCAGTTCGTGCTCGGCTTCAAACCCGACCCGTTCCGACTTCTCACCTACCCCACCGAACACCCGGGTCGCCCATCCTCGAAGCCGGGTCGCTCCATCGGCCAGTGCCTTGGTCAGCTCGCCGGTTCCTATGAAATTCTGCCAACGCGCCACCACCTCACTTCGGATCAACGTGCCCTCGCGCAGTGCCGACTCGATCTCGGCTGCCTGGCTCGCGTAGGCGAGGCGGGTTACTTCTTCTAGTTTGGCCAGCTCCTGGTTCTCGTCGTCAACGAGGTCGGAAAGCATTCCTGCCTTCTGGAGCAGGCTGCCGACAGCACCCCTCACGGCCTGTTCTGCCGTAGCACGCCGGTTGCCGCTTCCGGAGTTGGTCAGCCGGGTTCGGAGCTCGGAGACCGCCGGAGGTGGCAGACCACCCCAATCATTCTCCACCGGCTGCTCGGCGACGATCAGAATCGAATCCGCCTCGTTCATGACCCCCGCCGACCGAAGCCTCCGGGAGAAATCGGGTACGAGTTCGTCCTCCGCTCCGGGCGGGACCCGATTGAGAACGAACAGCAACGGCAGGTTTCGCCTGGCAGCGGCCTTAAGGATCTGCCAGGGCACCGAATCTGCGTACCGCTGTGCACTCGTGACGAATACACACAGATCGGCCGCTGCCAGGAGTTCCTCGGCGATGTCGCGATGGACCTCTTCGACAGAGTCGATGTCGGGTGCGTCGATGAGTGTGAGTCCTTCGAGCATCGGATCCAGCATTGCCACGATGTCGAGTTCCCTGGCGGCGTCGGGGCCGTAGCCGGTCAGAAAACCGGCCTCATATCGATCGATATTTCGCTGATGACACCAAACGACCGGGTGACGGGTGGTCGGTCGTACTGCTCCCGGAGCACTCACCCTGGTGCCGGCCAGGCTATTCATCAGGGTTGACTTCCCGGCGCCGGTCGATCCAATCAGCACCGCAACAACCGGAGCGTCAAGATCGCCCAGGCGGGCGATGGCGTATTCGTTGATCGACCAGACGATGTCCTGGCGCAGTTCGCCAGCCGCGGCACGGCGGCTTGGATCCAATCCAAGATCGATGGGGACCACCACCTCCGACAGATGATGCAGCGCAGCGCGCAGTCGTGTGGTTTCAGCCAGCTCAGGAGACATCTGGGCCGATTCTCGCATAATGCGCGAATCTGTCACACCTTCTGGATAGGTTTAGTGGCATGGAGCCAAAAATCAGCCTCGATGGCACAACGGTTGTAATCCGACATCTGGAGTCGGCCGACCCCGCTTTGGCCGAAATGCTTGCCGCCCAGCCCGAGGAGCATTGGCCCGAGCTTGTCGAACGAGCGTTGGCAGTTGGGGCACGCGGACTCATAACGATGGGTCTCGGAGTCGACCTGACCGAGGTTGACGAACGCGTCAAACGTTCGGTGCTCATAGTTACGTCCGAAGCCGAACGTCACGTGGCTTCCACTCTGGAGGCCGCTCAGCGCGCCATGGCCGAACAGCTTGATCCCGAACACCGATCGTCCATCGTCTCGAGGACCATTGACGAATTCACCGCCTGGCGGGATGACTTCATGAGGACCATGGATCCGTCCGTAGTGGACTCCCATACCGCCCGACTCGTGACCTCGCTCACCGACCTGTTGGGACCTGACGGTGCCCTCGAAATGCGGCTTCAGGCACTGCTGGACCCCAACTCGGACGGGAACGCCCTGTCAGTTCTCGCCGATTCAATCGACACCAGGTTCGGCGAACTCCGGGACATCCTCATGCAAAAACAGGGCGCCGAGGGTGAAGCGACCAGGGGGACGCAGAAAGGGTTTGATTTTGAAGACACCATCGAAGCCACCCTGCGCTCGTTGATGTACGGGACCAGAGGCACCTATGTCGAGCGGACATCGATGGAGCGCGGTTCTCTCGAAGGCAAAGTTGGAGATTTTGTCATCACCCTCGGCTCGGGCGATCGAGTGGTCATCGAGGCCAAGAATACGACATCGACCATTTCACTCGGAGGCAAGGGCGGGATACTCGCCGAACTTGATCGCGCCGCCGCCAACCGGCAGGCCGGGTTTTCGATCTGCGTCTCGGCCCACCCGGTCTTCCCGCAGGAGGTGGGGGCGTTCGGAGTGTTCGGTAACCGGGTCTGCGTTGTCGATGATGGCGACGGGACCATGCTGTCTGCCGCCCTGGCCTGGGCTGAAGCGTCCATCGCGGTCGCGGCCAACCGGGCAGAAGGCATCGACGTGAAGGCCATCGAAGAGCGCCTGCAATCTTTGAGGGCTCTGGCGTCCCAGGTTTCGAACGTGCGCCGGTCGCTCACGCAGGTCGTTACCTCGGTCAACAGCATGAAAGGCACTCTCGACGAGATGCGTTCAGATCTTCTCGCCCATGTCGACGACATTGCCCGCGAACTCAACCGACAAGACGTCCAGTCGGACCGTCGGGTTGTCGAGCTGCACTCGGCTTGATGCCGTTACGAATCAAGGATGCGGCTCAGAGCAGCGGGTAGGTCGGGGTCGAGGTATTCAAATCCCGTTTCGGCAAGGACCCGGGGAAGGACACGCTGACTCGCCAGCAAGACCTGATCGGCGAATTCCGATCCGAGCAACAGTTTCAGGCCGAATCCCGGGGCCGGGATCACAGCCGGGCGGTGCATCGCCCGGCCGAGCGCTTTGGCAAAGTCCGC
>JAENVV010000033.1 GCA_016650365.1 Acidimicrobiia bacterium | reverse complement strand
CTTCGACGTCGACGGCAACCAACACCTCCAACCATTGCGAAGACGCAAAATCAACAAACGGGTCAACAAGAAAGACGGGTCCGTTCGCCTGTCGGCCGAATACGACGTCACCGGCGACGACGGAACGGTCGACGGGTACGTGAGGATCCGCCTCGACCAAACCACCGAAGACAAACTCACCGGCTACAACCGGCCAGAACACCTCAGAGCGTTCCCCGAAACCGACCAGCTCTTCGGAAACGTACAGCATCAGCTGCGCGCCTCGGCAGAATCGGCCAACCGGGTCATCGACGACCACCACCCCAGAGAACGACTCCACCACTACGGATTCGAAAAGAACAATCTCAGCATGCTCGCCTGGCAGGCCTACCGAAACGCCCAAACCGAACACGTCTTCGCCACGCCCCAAGCCGTCGACCTGATTCGACTCCAACAGACCGCCTGACCGGCCACCCCACACGCCACGACACCCAAAGACCGGGTCCGCCGCTGCCCAAACGGGCGCCATGGGGCATTCAACCCAACATTGTCCTCGTACCAGGTCGCATTACACTCACAGGCGACGCATCAAGAAACACCAATCGGAGTTTCCAACCGCGTTTCCAACCGATCCCGCCCGCGTAGCTCAGGGGATAGAGCGACTGCCTCCTAAGCAGTAGGTCGCAGGTTCGAATCCTGCCGCGGGCGCTTTTTTGCTTGGCCAAAAAAAGCGAATGCACTTTTGGCCAAGCCCAAAGTGCATTCGCCTCGTCCAAAGCCAGCAGCGATCGATTCTTCACGACCTGGTTGGCGTACGAAATCTCGTGGGGTCGAGCGTATGGTTTTGTTGATACGATCTAGGTGGTTATCACGGAGGCACGGTTTGTGAAACAACTCGAACGACTTTCTTTTCTTGACGCTTCCTTTCTGGCGCTCGAATCGCCGGTAACCCACATGCACGTCGGATCAGTGGCCATCTTTGAGAATTCCGGCGAAGAGATGAGCATCGATCGATTTCGGCAGTTCATCTCCTCGCGGCTTCATTTGGTCAACCGATATCGTCAAAAAATTGCGTGGATCCCCCTCGAAAAGTATCCCGTGTGGATCGACGATGAGGACTTCAATCTCGACTTCCACATCCGTCACACGTCGCTCCCGCCTCCGGGAACCGAACAGCAGCTCAGGGACCTGGCCGGGAGACTCATGGCCCAACCACTCGACAGGGCCAAACCGCTCTGGGAGTTCTGGTTGGTCGATGGCCTCCCGGGGAATCGGTTTGCGCTTATCTCGAAGATTCACCATTCGATGATCGATGGCATCTCCAGTGTCGATCTAATGGCCGTCATGTACGGATTCGGGCCTGAATCAGACCCCGGACAGCCTCAGCCATGGCATCCTGCCCCAACCCCGACCGGAGCCGAATTGGCGGCAGGCGACCTTGGCCGGCGGCTCCGCTCCACATTGGACCGGGTCCGAAACCGCCCGGAACGCACTGAAGAGACGGTTACCGACCTGGTTCACAAGGCGTCGGCGGTGGGGGCATCTCTCACTTCAGGCTGGTTGCGCAAAGGCGCCCCGACCCCGCTCAACCAGCCCATCGGACCCAATCGCCGGTTCAGTTGGACCACCATGCCACTCGGCGACGTCAAAGCCGTCAAGAACCACCTGGGCGGTTCGCTCAACGACGTGGTCCTCACCACCGTCGCCGGGGCAGTACGGAGCTTTCTCCAAGACCATCGTGAAACCGACGTAGCCGACATGGAGTACCGAATCATGGCGCCGGTGTCGGTCCGGCCGACCAATCAGCGCGGCAATCTCGGCAACCAGGTTGCCATGTGGCTGGTTGACCTGCCCATTTCGGACCCCGACCCACGAAGCCGGTACGAAAAAGTGGCCGCCGCCACCCAGAAACTCAAATCAACTGATCAGGCGCTTGGCGCATCGACGATCGTCCAGATGTCTTCTGGCACGCCAGGTACTCTCCTGTCGCTCGGAGCTCGTCTCGCCGCTGGTCGGCGACCATTCGCAGCCACTGTCACGAACGTGCCGGGCCCGCAGTTTCCCGTGTTCATGCTCGACAACTAGTTCACCAGTATCCACTCGTCCCGCTGTGGCAGAACCAGGCCTACGGGCTGGCGCTCTTCTCCTACAACGGGGAACTCACCTGGGGAGTCAATGGTGAGTGGGATCTGCTTCCCGACATCGAAGACTTCGTCGGTTGCATCGAGAGCGCCTTCGACGAACTAAGCGCCCTCGGCTCCACTTAGGTCCCGCAGCGCTCTTGCTTTGGTCACACCCCACACAAGGTGGGCAGACCACACGTCCTCGCTTATTTCACGCGACGACGCTGGAGCGAGATCAAAACGATCCCCCGGTAGCGCCCGGACCGCCATGAGGTCGCGGACTGGTTCTGGCGCGCCCGCATCGACCAGTGCCTCCGTCGGAAAGGTCATGGCTGCCTGGAAGATCTCAAGCGGTCCACGCCGCTGTTTGTGGTACGGAGCTGACAGTTCGGCGTCCAACTCGGCCCGCAGCCACGACTCACCAGCCGATATGGCCGGAGAGAGATCCACCCCGTACTTCCCGGTTCCAGCTGCAACAAACGCCCCGTAAGTGGCAACCAACGCGGCCGCGAGAGTCGCAGACGCCTCGTCGATCATCCGCTGAACACTTGCACGACCATCAGGCCGGTTGGACCGTCAATGACCCCGATCCCGACCCGACGGAATTGAGGTCTGAGAATGTTCTCACGGTGCGACGGACTGTCCATGAGACCCTCATGGACCTGCACGGCATCGGCCGCCAGTGCCAGGTTCTCCCCAACGATCACATAGGAGATCCCTGCCGAAGACACGCGATCGCCGATGGTCCCGGTGATCGGCGATACGTGTGAAAAGTAACCCGTCACATACATGTCCTCGCCGTGGGCACGACCAACCGAGGCAAGCGCTTCAGACCACACCAGAGGGGCCAGACCGGCCTCGATGCGCGCACCGTTCAGTAGGTCAAATATGCGTTGCTCGGCCGCATCGTCGACCGACAAGTCTTCGGCGGGGACCGGGTCGAGCGGTATCGATTCACCTTCTTTGAGGATGACCTGTTGATCTCCAAACAAGTCTTCAAGTGCGATGACCTGCGAAAAGAGCCGATCCCCAGCCACGGTGCGAACAACCCTCTGAGTCATCCCTTCGGGATTGGTAATCGCACCGACAATCACCGAGTCCTGAAATGCCGCGTCGAATGTGCCCCGCAACGGGAGTACCGTGGTCAACATGATGATCACGGTGGCGAGCAGCCATCCCCATGATGTAGCGGCCAAGGCACCGAACACCCGGTTTGAAGTCTTGAACCCTGGCCGATAGGCCACCTTTCCGAGGTAATGGGCAGCCACGGCCGCCAACGATCCCACCAGAAGAAACAAGATGATTCCGGCGACATAGCGGGCGACCGTCGGCCCTGTCTGGGACATGGATTCGAGGACCTCGCCGAGGGATCGGCTGTACCGAAACGCTACGAAAGCCCCGATCAGCAGGCCAACGAGATCCATGGCTTCCTTGACAAACCCACGCAGCCAGCCGCGCACGAACAGACCCGTGAAGTAAACGCCCAGGGCGAAGTCGACCATCTAGATGATCTCGATCCGCATACGTTTGTTGGCCTTGCCTTTTGACTCGGTCTTGATCACCTGGATCGAGCCAACCTCCAACGTCGACCGCACATGCGTCCCCCCGTCGGCCTGCCTGTCCAAACCAACGATGTCGACCACCCGGATGGTCTTGAGGGAGTCGGGGAGCAGGTTGACTTTGGTCCGAATCAGGTCGGGATCGGCCAGGGCCACATCTCGCTCAAGAAACCGGATTTCCGTGTCATAACCACGGTGCAACTCTTCGTTGAGTTTGCGGGCGATGTCTTCGGCGAACTCGCGGGACATCGAGGCCAACTCGAAGTCCATCCTGGCAATACCCGGCTTCATGTCACCGCCGGTGACCTTGGCACCAAAGTCCCGGTAGATCACTGCCGTGAGAGCGTGAAGCGCCGTATGGGTGCGCATCAAGAGATACCGGCGATCCCAATCGATCGAGGCGGTAACCCGTTCACCAACCTTCGGCGGCTTTCCTTCGAACTGATGGACGGGGTCGCCTTTCATCCGGAACGTGTCAGTGATGGCGAGTTCACCGAAGTCGCCGGCCAACACCCCTGAATCACCCGGCTGGCCGCCACCTCTCGCGTAGAAAACGGTCGAATCGAGCACGATGCCTTCATCGAGCACTGCCACAACCGTGGCGTCGATCGAGGAAGCGTAGGAGTCGGTTGCGGCAATTTCCTGGGTAACCATGGGCGCCAGCGTAGTGGGCTAACCGAGCCAAACCGCTCATGCGGGCTCGACAGCTACTGTCGGCCGAGGCCCATAGCCTCGGTATTGACAGCCCCTGGCGGACGTTCGGTACACTCCAGCGTCATGCCCGATACCTCCTACCGTCGCGATGGTTTCGCATTGTCCGCCGCGGTCGGTGTGGTCGGCGTGACCTTCGGGGTGTTCGCCTCGACGAGCGGCCTGTCACTGCTGCAAGCCATGGCGCTGTCCGGCCTGACCTTCACGGGCGCATCGCAGTTCGCGTTCGTCACGGTGATTGCGGCGCACGGAACGGCCATCGCAGCCACGCTCGGCGCCCTAACTCTCGCCATGCGCAACTCGCTGTACGGGCCGGCACTCACGGACTACTTACCGGTGCGCGGTTGGCGGCGGTTCGTGACGGCACAGTTCATCATCGATGAGACGACCGCCATGACGTTGGCTCATCCTCAACAGCCGAGGCGCTCATTCTGGTGGACGGCCATCTGGCTTTACAGCCTGTGGAATATCGGCACCCTGTTGGGCCACGTCGGAGCGTCACAACTCGGTGATCCGGCTGCCCTCGGACTCGACGCGGCGTTCCCGGCCGCCTTCCTGGCAATGCTCATCCCATTACTGCGTAGCCGACGCATCATCCTGGTGGCGGTGACCGCCGTGGTCGTCGCCGTTGCGGCCGTACCCTTCGTTCCGGCGGGCATCCCGATTCTGTTGGCCTCCCTGGGGATTTTGGCAGGCCGGGGAATATCCAGATGACCGCCGTCTGGATCGGTATCGGGGTGCTGACAGTGGGCGCCTACCTGCTCAAGCTCGTCGGTTTCACCGTCCTGGACCTTGCACGACTACCGGAGCCTTTGGCAGATCTGGCCCGGTTGCTCCCAATCGCCCTGTTTGCAGCACTGGTGGTCATCACCACCGTCACCGACGGACAGCACATCACGATCGATGCTCGCCTGGCCGGGGTCACCGTCGCCGGAATCGCAGCCTGGCGCAAGGCGCCCTTCCTGATCGTGGTCCTGGCGGCCATGGTTGTGACCGGAGCAATCAGGGCTCTGAGCTAGCTACTCATCGCTGTCGGTGTGATGCATTGCCGGGCGGGTCAGCTCCATTCGACCGATCCGCCGTAGGCGGCCCGCCAGGCTCTCAGGGCTGGGTGGCTCGTATTCAACGGTGAAGGCTGCCGATGCCTGTTCCCAAGATTCACCCAGGATCCGCGTCCGCCAATAGTGCGAGACGATGACTCTGAGAAATGCAGTAATCGGCACCGCAAGAATCAATCCCAGGATTCCGGCCAACGAACTGCCAAGCAACAGAGCCAGGATGATCAGGGATGGGTGCAGCTTGACGGTGGCTCGCAGCACCAGGGGAGAAATCACATGATTGTCGAGTTGTTGCACGCCGAGGAACAGCAGGGCAACAAAGATCGCCAGACGGAAGTCCTCAAGGACGAGGGCAACAACGACGGCCAGTGTCCCCGAGAACCAGGGCCCGATAAACGGAATGAGGTTGAAGAGACCGGCCACAATGCCCAGAATCAACCAGAGGTTCATACCAAGCGCCCACAGTCCGAACGAACTGATGGTGGCGACCAAGAGCGCCACCATCATCTGGCCCCGTACAAACCCACCCAACGCCGTGCCCAGACTCGTTCCGAGCGCTTCGGCCTCGTCGCGCATGCCCTCGGGAATTAGCTCCCGGGTGTGTTCCAGGACTCTCGGAAGATCAACCAGCATGTAGAAGGCGATGACCGGAGTCAGGAATAGCAACGCCACCAACTCCACGACACTTAACGCCAGGGTGAACGCCTGCCCGAGGAATACCTGTAACCCCGCCTGGAATGCGGCGTCGGGGGTCGCCATCTGGGCGACGAGTTCGTCGTAACTCATTAGGGACAGATCAGGAATCCCAATCCGGGCGGCGGTGTCGGCGATTCGCGATATCGAGTCGTCATAGATGATCGGAAGTTCAGAACCGAGAGCATTCGCCTGTTCAGCGACGAGCGGGACGACCACCGCGAAGACGATCATGATCACCGTTACACCGAGCAGATACGCAACGATCGTTCCAAAGCCCCGATGGACCCCGCGATTCCTGAGGCCGGTAACCAACGGGTTCAAGATGTAGATAATGGCGGTTGCCGCCAGAACCGGTCCCCACAGGATCCGAACCTGGGCTAGAAGCCAACCGAGAATCCCAATGACGAGAAATCCGCCCACAAGCGCCCAGGCACTTATGCCAAACCTCCGCAACCGCTCATGTGGATCGATCATTGGTGCAAGTCTATCTAGCGCTCTGTGATCGTGACTATCGCGCCTTCTATGACGATGACGGTGAACGGGTCTGAGGGACCTGGCGTAGACCGCCCGAGCCCGGTCGTCGACCAGCCGTCGGGAACCTCAGCCTTCCCAACCAGGTCAATATGATCACCAACACGCACGACGAGATCGATCGTGCCATCTAATTCTATGACCGAGCCAGGGCGCACAAATCCGACCACCACCTCGCCGTCACCCTTGACTGTTAACCCGCCAGAGCTCACCGCAGCGAGATTGATATCCACCTGATCTGCCCGGGCTTCCACTTCCCAAGTGACGGCCAATGAGAGTTTGACATCCCACCCGGCGCTCTGGAACCAGCCGGAGTTTTCCCGCTGTCCAACGCTGATCGAGGCATCTGGTTCTGTGATGATTTCGAGCGCGCTCGGGACTCCGGTGTTGCCACCCCGGTTAAGCATGAGGATTCGGTACAGCTCTGGCTGGTCGGCCGGCCGGACGACCAACTCGCCTACGAGGTCCAACTCGATTCGACCGTCCGTGACACCGGCGACCTCCGGACCCGGAACATCGGCAGACGTGGAGGGAAGTTCGTCCCACCGGGCCACATGCAGCGCCACCGTCACTCCGAGGTAGGTCAACAGCAGCAGAGGCAACACGGCAGACAGGCGGGGGGCACCTTTTCTGAGCCTGGGAATAAGTGCAGCAAAGATCAGAGCGATGACCACGAACGCCGGCCAAAAGGAGACGACGTCAAGTAGGAGCGTCTTCGAAAGGACGCCCGCACCGATCCCCAGTGCGACGACGACCGTTACGACCGCCACCATGGTCCACGCCCAGATCGGCCAGATGGAGATGACCTTTACTTGTGTGGTTTCGGCTGCGGGCGCCGGATCGGTGACTGCGAACGACTCTGCAACGTCCTCGCTCGAATCACCAGGAGACGGCTGCTGACCATCATCAGCGGGGCCGGCGTCCTCAGTCACATCACCGGCCTCCGGGTCGGTGCCATCGCCCACGATCTCATCGATAACCAGCGGCTCCGGCTGGGCGTGAAGATCGTCGGCTTCTGGTTCCCCACCCTGCCCGCTTCCCGGATCGGCGGAATCGGGCGAATCGCTCACCCCGAGTAACTCGTACCGAGAATCACAAGCAGATCAGCTGACGCGGCAGCTGCCGGATTCGCCCCTACTGTGGCCCCGGGCACCAGTTTGGCGAGCGTGAACGCCTCGGCCTGAAAACCGGGGGCGTAGTAAACAAAACTCTCCTGGAGCGTCGGCCGGTAATTGTCTTGTTCTTCCATCTGGTACCCGAGCGCAGCAAGATCAGCCGTGATTCCCGCCGCCAGGCCCTTGATGGTTGTGGAATTCAGCACTTTGACCGTTACCTCACTGGGGCTGCGTTCAACCGGCGCCGTGGTGGTCGTCGTCGTGGCAACCGTGGTAGCCGTCGTGGGTGTGGTGGTGGCCACCGTCGTAGTCGACGCCGGCGGGGCACCAGCCTGGGTCGAGGTAGTTCGGACCGGTTGCACGCCGGGCTCCGTGATGGTCGAGGTCGTGTCGTTCGCGATGGGAATCCCGGCCGTCGTGGATAACCCGGCGTCGTCGCCCGGGAACCATTCTGGCAAGAGCTTGACAACGGCAAATACCAACGCCAGAACGATGGCGATGCCGAAAACCCACATGATGACATGACGGACGAGCCCGGCCCAAAATTCGCCCGTCCCCGGGGCTTCATGTTTCCCGGACATTTACGCGTCCCCGGACGCCTGCGAACGCCTGAGTTTCTCTCTGCGAGACGTAGCCTGAAGTCTCCGTACCGTCATCGGGTCGTACTCGGAGGCGTGCGGATCGTCAGCCAGCGAACGGAGCATCTGGTAATACTTGGTTGGACTCATGGCAAGCTGCTCCTGAATAGCCTCTGACTTCGGACCAGGGATGAGCCAAGCTGACCGCTCGAAATCGAGCACAGCCTTATCTTGTTCGGACAGCATGATCCCGCAAGGTTATCGCTGCTGCCACCACTCACTGGGGATTTCATTACGACTCGCAATCTGATGACCGCTCCAGACAAACACCGCTGGTGTGGTGATCACGGGAGCTGGCGGCGGGATTCGAACCCACGACCTGCCGCTTACAAGGCGGCTGCTCTGCCAACTGAGCTACGCCAGCAAGGTGGGCAGTGTACCGGATCGAGACTAAGTCTCAGTCCTGGCGGGCCCGGCGGATCTCAAAAGCGGCCAGCGCAGCCGCCACCGAGGCGTTGAGACTCTCCGACTGGTCGCTCATTGGAATCGAAACGACCAGATCACACCTTTCAGTGACGAGTTGGGCGAGCCCGGCCCCCTCTCCCCCGATAACGATCGCGATCGGTTCTGATGCCAACCCCAAGCCAAACAGGGGTTCAGTGCCGTGAGCATCGAGGCCCACCACCCAAACACCTAGCTGACGAAGCCGGGAAAGAGCGCTGGCAACCGACGACACGACGGCAACTGGAAGCTTCTCAAGTGCCCCGACCGAAGCCTTGAAAGCCGTAGATCCCAACGGCGCAGATCGCACCGACGAAACGACCAAACCTGACATACCGGCGGCCAGAGCGGACCGCGCGATAGCGCCGACATTGTGAGGGTCTTCGAGATGATCGAGGACCAGGATGGCGGGCCGGTCGACGTCAGCCAGATATTCCAGCGAGACAGTTCGAACCGGATGGCAGAGAGCAACGACGCCTTGCGGGGCGGTCGTCTCGGCCTGTAACCGAACATCGGCGACATACTCGACTTGAACCGTCGGGCCGGCTGCTTCTAGCAACTCGCCGAGTCGTTTCTTACGAGAGGTCTCTATCAACAGTTTCTTGACCCTCCCGGCGTCAAGCGCCGCTCGGACCGCATGGATTCCCTCGACCTTACTTCCGATGCCAGGCGACGCCATCAGCCCCATCCTCGATGACGATCCCGATCGACGCCAGACCATCACGGATTTTGTCCGACGTTGACCAATCCTTACCAGCCCTCGCTTCGGTCCGGTGGTCGATAACCCTCTCGAGCGTCTCCTCGGCCCCATGACCGGGCTCCAGTCCCAGTTCGGCTGCCAGGCGCTCAAGATCGGGGGCCAAACCGTCCAGCCCATCCGAGCCGGTCGCTTCCGGAATGAGGCCAAGCACCTCAAGTATCCGTTCGACCGCCGCGGCCACTCCGGCGGCGTCGCCTCCCTCGTCCGACAGCCGATTACCTTCGCGCACTGCGTCGAACAACACACCAAGCGCTACCGGGGTGTTGAAGTCGTCATCCATGGCCGTTTCAAACGCTGCGACGATGCCAGCGTCAGGCACCGTCACTTCCAGGTCGGCATGTCGACGGCGAAACGACTGCAAACGTTCAAAGGAGGCGTCCGCGTCAGCGATCAGATCAGGCGAAAACTCGACATTGGATCGGTAGTGCGCCCGCAGGTAGAACAGCCTGATGGCCAGCGGCGGATGGTCGGCCAGCAACGACGCAAGATCGACAAAATGCCCCGTCGACTTCGACATCTTTTCACCCGAGAGGGTGACCATGCCGTTGTGTAACCAAACGTTGACGAACGGCCGACCGGTGACTGCCTCGGACTGGGCGATTTCGTTTTCATGATGGGGAAAGATGAGATCCGTTCCGCCACCATGTATGTCAAGCGTGTCGCCCAGGTATCGGCGGGCCATCGCCGAGCACTCGATGTGCCATCCAGGCCGACCGAGGCCCCACGGCGAAGGCCACTGCGGCTCCCCCGGCTTGGCTGCCTTCCAAAGAGCAAAGTCCAGCGGATCGCGCTTGATGTCACCGGTGGCGATACGAGCTCCGGCGAGCATTTCATCGAGGTTCCGGTTGGAAAGTCGGGCATAGTGAGCGAACGAGCGGACCGCAAAGTAGACATCGCCGCCGGCCGCGTACGCATGATCCTTAACGATCAGATCACCGATCATGTCGATGATCTCTGCGATATGATCGGTTGCCCTCGGTTCGATATCGGGTCGGAGGACTCCCAGCGCGTCTTGCGTCGCTTCGAACCACTCAGCAGCCCGAGCTGCAACGTCTTCTATCGAAACGCCCTGCTCATTGGCTGCGGCGATGATCTTGTCGTCAATGTCGGTGATGTTTCGCACGTACGTGACGGCATACCCGCGATACATCAGGTATCGGCGAATGACGTCGAACGCGACCGCCGACCGACCGTGACCCACATGCGGGTTGGCCTGCACGGTCGGGCCGCAGACATAGATGCCGACCGACCCATCGTGCTCCGGCACGAACGGGATCCGGACGCGGCCAAGCGTGTTGAGAACTTCCATGGCCGTAATCGTAGCTCCGGGTAGGAGAGCCAAGAACCCTGTGCTTCGTCAGCGCGGTTCGATTACGGCAACCGCGGCCGCCGCCAAACCTTCGTCCCGGCCGATCGAACCCATGAAGTCCGTCGTTGTCGCCTTTACGGACACATCGGTGGGATCAAGGTTGAGGGCCCCGGCCAAACCCGCCCGGATGGCCTCACGGTGGGGGGCGACCTTGACGGATTGGGCGATAACAGTGACGTCTACCTGCGAAACCTTCCAACCGGCTTCGGAGAGTTTGGTAATGGCGTCCCGGACCAGATCGAGACTCGATACGCCCTGCCAGCGCTCATCCGTAGACGGATAATGGGTTCCGAGATCACCCAATCCGGCAGCACCAAACAGGCCATCAACCACGGCATGGCAGGCAACATCGCCATCGGAGGTGGCCTCTACCAACCTCGCAGAATCAACCACCACCCCACCGAGCCGGACCGGCCATGTACCCCCGAAACGGTGGGCATCAAAACCGAACCCAACCCTCACGCCGGGCGACCGAACAACATCCGGCCTATCGCCGTACGCGTCGTGGCGGTGACCTCAACCGAAATCTCTTCGCCGACTCGCTCCGAGGCTCCGTCGATAACCACCATGGTCCCGTCGTCGAGATACCCAACTCCCTGTCCTTCACCACTTCCAACCTTGGAAACCGGCACAGACACGATCTCGCCAACGGCCACGGACGTCTTCAGTTTTTCGCCGAGCCCGGCAGGGTTGAGGACCCGGACACCCCGCAGCTCGGCTGCTTTGGCGAGATGGGTGTCGGTGGTCACGATCTGAGCGCCACTTCGCTCGGCAACAACGATGAGCTTGGCGTCGACATCTTCGACCTCAGGGATCTCATCATCGAGTACCACGACGTCGACATGGGCCGTCGATCGCAGCGCGTCGAGGATTTCCAAGCCGCGACGGCCTCGCCGATGTCGACTCTTCTCTGCCGAGTCGGCCAGCCCTTGCAACTCGTCGATCACAAACCCTGGCAACCAGAGGCGTCCCTCGATGAGACCGATTCGGGCCAGCTCCAGAATACGACCGTCGATGGCCGCCGACGAGTCGATGAGATAGGACGGCTCTTGGTCGCTCAAGCGACGGGCCACGAGCGGAGCCCGGGGTCGCAGACCGGCCACCGTTAACAGATCGTGCGACCGCATGGCAAACAACCTCGCACCGATCAGCGCCAGGGAAAGAATAATGAGTGCGGCAAGCGGCCAGGCGATTGCCCCCGGTAGCAGCGCGATCAAGGGAGCGCTCACGGCCCCGCCCAACACGACACCAACGATGAGGCCGAAAGCACCGGCAAATAATTCCTGACCGTCCGCCTGCGGCAAGAACCGCTGGGGGAGCACATCGAGGCGCTGACGGAACCCTCTCCCGAACAGCCCGCCACTCACGTAGCCAACGCCGGCACCGATCAGCGCGCCGACCAATCGGATGGTGCTGGGATCTGCGTCCACCACGGCCGGGTTGATCCGACTACCGAGTGTGTAGCCAAGTGCGGTCAGCAACAAGGTGACCAGCAGGCGAAGGGCCTCAACCATCATGAGCGAACCGTTCTATTCGTCGAGATCCTCGGGTTTCGGGAGTGCCCGGTCGAGCTTCTTGGTCGCTTCCTCTTCGTTGACGTCGAGGGCGAATTGCATCTCACTCACCAGGGTCGTTCGAGCTCTCGAAAGCATGCGCTTCAACGCAGGCGAGATGCCCTTCAACTGTTGGGCAACCGTGAGGTCCCTCACCACTTCGGCCACCTGGAAGATGTCACCTGAGGTCATCTTCTCGTTGAGGATCTTGTACCAACGACTCCAGTTGGATCCCGCTTCCTGCGGTTCGTCTTTCAGGGTCGCAAAGACCTTACGAGCCTGCGTCTTCGAGATGACCGGGCGAATCGTATCTTCGATGTTCTCAACCGGCACATAGACCGTGAGCTGATCGGTAGCGATTTCCAACTGGAAGTACTCACGATTTTCGCCAGCGATTTTCTGCTTCACCTTTTTGATGATGATTGCGGCACCATGGTGGGGGTGAACAACTTTGTCACCCACTGCAAAAGATGACTTTCGGCGCGGTTTGGGAACCTCTGCTACTTCAGGTTTTTTGGCCATAAAGGGTGGTGTCTATCGTTCGGCGACGGCCTAGTGTAGCTGCCGGTGACACTCAGGCGACATGCCCGCCGGTTGGACCCCAAAAACCGGCGCTATCGATGGCCCGATCCAGCCAGGCGCGGATCTGCACGGCCCTGGTGTGACCAACTCCTGGCACATCGTCAAGTTCCTCGACGGAAGCATGGAGGAGTTTACGGAAGTCTCCGAAGTGTTTGGCAGCGGCCTCCTGCACCGATTCCGGAAGATGGGGAACCTGGCTGAGCAGCCGCAAGCCTCTCGGAGACGCTTCGATGTCTTCGGCCTCGAATCCCATGGCGCCGGCGATCGCCTGGCGATCCGATAACTCGGCGGTCGGAATGTCGGCTAGCTCGTTCAAAGCAGCCTGCGTGGAACGCGCCGAAAGTCGACCGATGTAATCGCGTACCACCAGGCGCCGTAATTCTCTGATGCCGTGGGTGAGATCGGCCAATTGAAGCTGCACCAACTGACGCTCCCCACCCAGGGCCAGGCTTAACACCTCGACCGAATCGCCAAGGCGAAGCACCAGTTCGGCTCGCTGGAGAACGGTCACGGCCCAATAGTTGGTCATGAAGTCGGCCACCTCAAGCCTGGTCATCCGCTCCTCGGCCTGATCGAGGCGAGTGCGGAATCGATCGAGCGACGACAGCGACTGATTGATCTTGTCGGTTATGACTGCCGGGCTTTCCAGTTCTTGCTTGGTGTCTCCAAAGAACAACGTCGCCACGGCGCGATCCTCCGATATGGACACGACCGGCTTCCCCGTCTGTTTGGCGGTACGCTCGGCAGTCCGATGCCGCGAACCGGTCTCGTCGGTGGGCATGGCTGGATCGGGAATGAGATGAACGTTCGCTCGAAGAATTGCATCGCTGTTGTCGGAAAGAACGATGGCCCCGTCCATCTTGGCAACTTCGGCAAGCCTGGCGACCGTAAACGGGGCTTCACTGAGGTCGAAGCCGCCAGAGCACACGGCATCGACCCGCGGCCCGGCCCCGAGAACGATCAGCGCTCCCATCTTCTGCTGCATGATGCGCTCAAACGCGTCCCGCAGTCTGGTCCCGGGGGCGACTCTCTTGAGAACTTCTAGGCGGGTATCGGCTTTGTTCACCACTCGGGCGAGGCTACTACACGCTCTGGCGGTAGGCCCAACACAGGGCTCCTAATCATCGAAGACGCCAGCGGCGGCCAGGGCCGACTCGATGCGCCGTGAAACAAGGTCGGCATGAATGGTCCTGGTCAGCCCCAAACGGGAGGCTTCTTCAGACCGACGCCCATCGTGGGACACACTGCGCAGCTCTCCGGTCAACCCGACTTCACCCCAAGCGGCGGTTCGACCGAGCGGGCGATTGGTCAAGGAAGAAGCCAGCGCCAGTGCAATAGCGAGGTCGGCAGCCGGCTCCGTCAGTCGCATACCGCCCACCACCGACACGTATACCTCTCGATCTGAAAACCGGAGCATGGCGTGCCGTTCTAGAACGGCCAGTAGCTGGTGCACCCGGGCTGCCTCGACCCCTCGCACGGAACGACGGAGCTGTTGAGGAGTCACGACCGGTTTACCGACCAGTGCTTGAACCTCGACGAGCAGGGCTCGTTTTCCACTGATGGCCGGGAATACGACCGTCCCTGCCACGCTTCCTTGCCAGTCAGCCACAAACGCGGCCGACGGATCGGCGACCTCCACCATCCCTTCCTCATCCATTTCGAAGAGCCCAACAAGATGAGTCGCTCCAAACCGGTTTTTCAGGCTGTGGAGCGTTCGATACCCGCGATCGGTTTCGCCTTCGAGATACAGCACGACGTCGACCATGTGCTCAAGCAGCTTGGGGCCGGCGATTGCCCCGTCCTTGGTGATATGACCAACGACGACGGTGGCAGTTCCAGTCTCCTTGGCAAATCGGATGAGCCGCGCCGAACACTCACGCACCTGTCCGACCGAACCGGAGGCGGCCGCAACCTCTTGTGCTGCCAATGCCTGGATCGAATCAACAATGAGAAGGTCGGGCCGGATTTGCTCGGCTGCGGCGATAATCACGTCGACATCGCCATCGGCGAGCAGCAGGATGTCGTCGGACTTGATGCCGAGTCGCTCGGCCCGCAGTCCGACCTGATCGGCAGATTCCTCGGCTGTGGCGATGAGAACCTTCGCACCGTGAACCGCCAGGCTGCCGGCCACTTGAGAGAGCAACGTCGACTTGCCAACCCCGGGCTCACCGCCGACCAGAATGACGCCACCAGGGACCAAACCGCCTCCCAATACACGGTCGAACTCCGAAATACCGATTTGAAGGCGTGGCGGTGGGGACTCGCCCACCTTCGAGAGTGGCACCAGGGCAGCCGTCGTCGTCCTTTTGGATGACCCTGTGACCTCGGCGAGTGCGTCCGACACCTTGCATTGAGGGCAGAACCCCATCCACTTGCTCGACTGGTAACCACACGATGAACACCGATATGTCATGGAAAGATCCTATCGTGGGGGGCAGACAGAAAATTGTGCCTGCCGGTGTGGTGGTTTCTGTGACCTGGATGGCGCCTCACGGCACCAACGTGGCAGAATGTCGCCGGCTAACGAAAGGTAATCGGCTTGTCCGTCGTTGAATGCACAAACTGCGGAGCTCAGTCCGAGGGCGAAGAATTCTGCCCGGTATGTGGAGAATGGCTCCAAACAGAAGGTTTTGAAGAGTTCGAGCTGGGCAGCTCAGTCCCGCTGACTCAGGTGCCATACAACACCGTTGCCTGCCCGTCGTGTGGAGCGGCAAACCCAACGACCAATCGCCATTGTGAAGAGTGTGGAGCACGGCTGATGCAAGGGGCTCTCCCGGTCGCCCCCCAGCCAATCCTTTCTACTACGCCCGGCGTTCGCGCCGCTCTGGCCATCGGAGGACTCCTCGTGGCAGTGGTCCTGGCCGCCTTGTTGTTCAACTGGATCCGGGGCGACGGTGGAACGACCACCACGTCGAGCTCAATACCGACTTCGACGTCGACCTCCGTCCCGTTGGCCGAAATAGAACTCATTCCAATCGCCTCATCGGAGTGTTCGTCTGAACTTCCCAACTGGCCGTGCACGAACATGTTCGACGCCGATCTCGCCACCGTGTGGAACGATGCATCGCTTTCTGGCGTTGGCGCCTCGATCACTGTTCGTTTCCCGGCCACCTACCAGGTTCAGTCGATCGTGATAACAAACATCCAGGATGACCCGGTTCGGTTCACGAGAAACTTCCGGGTCGCTTCGGTGAAGGTCATCTCCGACGACAATCCGAGGGGTACCGTAAGCCTTCTGCCTGACACCCCGGGACCTCACACCATTACGTTCTCGACGATCGGGACGACCGAGATCACGATTGAGGTACAGACGACCCATCAGGCCGAAGCTGTCATCGATGAAGTGAGCGGTGAGGAACTCGCTCGCTTCTCGGAGCTGGTGATCGCCGAGCTCGAGTTCTACGGCAGGCGAACAGGCAACTAGAAAGCAGCGGGTTCCGCGCCAATCTATCCCCAACAGCGACCGCTGGCAGCCCAATGCGTCCAGCCGCCGCCGTCGTATACCAACCAGGCGGCCACCGCCACATTGGCGAGAGGGTCGAAGACATCGGACCCGGAGTAGCCAGCCAGCACGGCTCGGTCACCCCAGTACGACGCGAGATGCTGAAAGAGCCCCGAAGCCGTTGAGTACCGATTCTTGGCATTGGGGTCGCCGCCGGATTCACAACCGATGACCGACATGGCACGAGATACGTCACCGGGGGCGAAGAACGCCTCGACCAAGGGACGCCAATCATCGATCGAACCTGACCACTCGAGCATCAATTCGTTCACGGTCTTGGCGGCCTCGCGGTCTTGGACACACAAACCGCCAAACGGTGGCTGACAACCAAACCAACGGCCGATCGGCACCACCGGATCCGGTTCCTGAGTTGCCCCGGTCTGGGATGCCACGGCCAGGGGGGCAGGACCGACGGAATCGGTTGATACAGCTGTGGTACCCCTTGCGGGCGGGCGGACCTGGTCTGTTGTGGTAGTCGACGTCGTGTCAATGGGGACGGTACCGGTTTCGGATGCCGACCCCACGGACGGCACCAGCATGCCGACCATGAGAAGAAGGGATAACGCGCGAACACGCATGTTGAATTGTTCCTTGTTAGGGGGTTTTTGTGCGGGTCAGGAGCGAAGCCTCCTAAGCATCATCTGACTGCAACCCTCTAAGGCTAACGAACTGGAAACCGTACACAAATCGAGAATGGAAGAATTATCCAGCCGAAGGCTGGCACCAGTTCCATCCAGCCAGCCGGCCAAGACAACAAGAAGGGGGCAGGAGTGTCCTCCTGCCCCCTTCTCAACGTCAACTCCTACCAGGACTAGCTGTCGGCCATCTCCACCGGTGGAACATCGGGCGACGAGAACGACTCGAATGTCAGTTCCTGGTTCTCTTCGTCAAGATCGACCACGATCGTCGACCCCGCCACAAACTCGGCCAACAGAACCTTCTCGGACAACGGATCCTCGAGGCGCTGCTGAATCGCCCGCCGAAGCGGTCGAGCACCCAGCTCTGGGTCATAACCGGTCGTTGCCAGGAAACTCTTGGCTGCGTCGGAAAGGACCAGATCCAGGCTCTGAGATCCGAGCTGATTGATCACCCTGGCGAGCATGAGATCGACGATTTCCTTGACCTCTTCCAAGGTCAATTCGTGGTAGACGATGACCTCGTCGATACGGTTCAAGAACTCCGGACGGAAATGCTTCTTCAAATCCTCGGTGACCTTCGACTTCATCTTTTCGTATGTCACCTCATCCGAGTCGGCGCTAAAGCCGATCGAACGCTTGCGGAGATCACGCGTACCAAGGTTGGACGTCATGATGATGACGGTGTTCTTGAAGTCGACGGTCCGTCCCTGGGCGTCGGTCAACCGGCCATCCTCCAGAATCTGGAGCAGGGTATTGAACACGTCTGGATGAGCCTTCTCGACTTCGTCGAACAAGACCACGGAGAACGGCTTGCGCCGCACAGCCTCGGTGAGCTGGCCACCTTCGTCATAGCCGACATACCCGGGAGGCGAGCCGACCAGTCGGCTGACCGTGTGTTTGTCCATGTACTCCGACATGTCCAGTTGGATGAGCGAGTTTTCGTCACCGAACAAGAACTCCGCCAACGTCTTGGCCGTCTCGGTTTTTCCAACGCCTGACGGGCCGAGGAAGATGAACGATCCGGCTGGACGCTTCGGGTCTTTCAACCCGGCCCTCGTCCTGCGGATAGCCCGCGAGACCGCCGAAATGGCATCTTTCTGACCGATGATGCGCTTGTGGAGTTCAGCCTCCATGTTGACAAGACGGGCGGTCTCCTCTTCGGTGAGACGATGAACGGGAATCCCGGTCCACTGAGCAAGTACCTCAGCAATCTCTTCCTCGTCGATGACCCAGCTGATCGATTCGCCGGCCTCTCGCAACTCTGCTTCTTTGGCCGTCCGGTCGGCCACCAGACCGCGTTCTTGATCACGCAGTTGGGCGGCCCGCTCAAATTGCTGAGCTCGTACGGCGTCCTCTTTGTCAGACCGAACCTGGAGAATCTGGCCATCGACCTCGGCGATTCCCGGATCCGGAGCCTTGCGCCGAATCCGCATACGGGAACCGGCCTCGTCGATCAGGTCGATCGCCTTGTCCGGTAGGAATCGGTCGGCCAGATACCGGTCGGCCAGGTTGGCGGCGTTGACGAGTGCCTGTTCCGTGTAACGAACCTGATGATGAGCCTCGTACTTGTCCTTCAAACCGTTGAGAATAAGAATCGTGTCTGCCACGGTCGGTTCGTCGACCTGCACCGGCTGGAACCGTCGCTCGAGCGCCGAATCCTTTTCAAGGTACTTCCGATACTCTTCGAGCGTCGTCGCTCCCACAGTCTGGAGCTCCCCCCTCGCCAGCATCGGCTTGAGGATCGAGGCCGCATCGATGGCACCTTCGGCAGCACCGGCACCGACAAGCGTGTGAATCTCATCGATGAAGAGAATGATGTCTCCCCGGGTGCGGATCTCCTTGAGTACCTTCTTCAGGCGCTCCTCGAAGTCACCGCGATACCGGGAGCCTGCCACCAGAGACCCGAGGTCCAACGTGTACAACTGCTTACCGGTCAGCGTTTCGGGAACATCACCGGATACGATGTTCTGAGCAAGTCCTTCAACGATGGCCGTCTTGCCAACGCCTGGTTCACCGACCAGAACCGGATTGTTCTTGGTGCGTCGTGACAGAACCTGCATCACGCGCTCGATCTCACGATGTCGACCGATGACCGGATCGAGCTTGTGATCACGGGCCGCCTGGGTCAGGTTCCTGCCAAATTGATCGAGAACCGTTGAACCCGAAGAAGCCGGTTCCGACGAACCCCGACCTGATGATCCGCTCGACCCACTAGACGGAGACGGCTCATCACGTTGCGGGCCGTTGACGAGCTGGATGACCGTCTGACGAACCTTCGGCAGGTCGGCTCCCAGCTTCTGAAGGACCTGGGCAGCAACGCCTTCGCCTTCGCGAATCAGTCCGAGCAAGATGTGTTCGGTTCCGATGTAGTTGTGGCCGAGTTGTAGAGCCTCGCGCAGCGACAGCTCCAGCACCTTCTTGGCGCGGGGCGTAAACGGGATGTGACCGCTCGGGGCTTGCTGGCCCTGACCGATGATCTCGACGACCTGCTGGCGAACCGATTCGAGGTTGATCGAAAGTGACTCAAGGGCTTTCGCAGCAACACCTTCGCCCTCATGGATCAATCCGAGCAAGATGTGCTCGGTCCCGATGTAGTTGTGGTTCAACAGGCGCGCTTCTTCTTGGGCAAGCACCACTACCCGACGGGCTCGGTCTGTAAATCGTTCGAACACGGCTACCGCCTCTCTGAACTAGGACCCCTGGATAAGAGACCGTGCGATGCGATTATAGCCCCCAGGACCACATACTCCTGCGGTCTTGACCTGGCAAAACTTCTTCGTCCTTTTACGACACCACCAAAAGACGAACTACTGACACCCGCAGAGACCGGTACCATGGGAAGCGATGGACGTACCGAGTATTCAAGATATGGTTCCGCTCCCCCACGTTTGGGAGCAGATCGAACGTACCGAAACGCGCCTCATGGACGCCTCGGAATCGCGCGACCCTTTCCTCACGAAGGTCGCCCAACACCTCCTGGCCGCCGGCGGCAAGCGGTTCCGGCCGTTGCTCGCTCTGATCGCTGCCGACTTCGGGCCAGCCAACGATGACCGACCCATCGAAGCCGGCGTGGCGGTTGAACTCATCCACGTCGGGAGCCTCTATCACGACGATGTGATCGACGAAGCCACCATCCGACGGGGGGCCGATTCGGCCAACGCCAACTGGGACAACACGGTTGCGATACTGGCTGGCGACTTCCTGATGGCGCGCGCCTCGGAGGTCGCTGCCACCCACCTCGGGCAGGAATCGGTTCGCCTTCTGGCAAGCACCTACGCCGAACTTGTCGAGGGTCAGACCCGCGAACTCCAACTCGATTTCGATCTCGACCACGATCCGGAGGCCTACTTCCAGGTCATCGGTGGCAAGACCGCCGCGTTGATTCGCACGTCGGCCCGTCTGGGAGCCATGGCCGCCGACGCCGATGACGCGACCGTCGAAGCCTTGTCGTCGTGGGCATGGGAGCTTGGCCTCGTGTTTCAGATCGCCGACGACGCCCTCGACCTGGTCGCAACCGAGTCGTTTCTCGGCAAGCCGGCCGGATCAGATATTCGAGAGGGAAAGATGACTCTGCCGGTGCTCCTGGCTGCCGCCGGGTCCGACGGCGGCAGAATTCGAGATGCGCTCGGGAAGCCGCCGTACGACGACGCCCGCGTCAATGAGGTGATCTCCATCGTCCGGGCCGGCGGATACGTCGAGCAGTCTCTCCAGGAAGCGGAGCGACGCATCGCAACGGCAGACGCGGCGGTCGCCACCCTTCCTGACATTCCAACCAGGGCCGTGCTTTCAAGCCTTGCCCAATTCCTCCTGGACCAGGTGACCGCCGCCCGCTCCGGTTAACGGTCAGAGCACGCTCGAAGTCGTCTACTCGGGACGGAGATGCGGGAACAGCACGACTTCCCTGATGCTGGCATGGTTGGTGAGGATCATTACCAGGCGGTCGACCCCCAGCCCGAGACCAGCCGTCGGGGGAAGACCATATTCGAGTGCTCGAACATAATCCTCATCGATCGGGTGCGCCTCATCATCGCCGGCCACCCTGGCGGCCGCCTGCTCCTCAAACCGGCGCCTTTGCTCGGCCGGGTCGTTCAACTCGGTAAAGGCATTGGCCAGTTCGCGACCGGCGACTATCAACTCGAACCGCTCCGTCACCTGAGGATTCGACCGATGGCGCTTGGAAAGTGGTGATACCTCAACCGGGT
The DNA here is from genome assembly GCA_016650365.1 of Acidimicrobiia bacterium. Lineage (NCBI taxonomy): Bacteria > Bacillati > Actinomycetota > Acidimicrobiia > Acidimicrobiia bacterium. The sequence continues at coordinate 25,375 of JAENVV010000033.1, read as the reverse complement.
AGTCGATCACGAACGTCGGCTCCCACAACCGATCTTCGATGGTCGCTTCAAACAACGCAGTAACCAGTTTCCCGACACCCCAGGACGGCTCGACCTTGATCTGTAGATCTCCGGCCAGCTTGCGCAGTTCGTCGACGGGCATGTCGTAACTGATGTTGAGGTCGAGCTGCTCATTGACGGCCTCAAGCATGGGCAACCGACGAAACGGAGGGGCGAGATCGAGTTCCCGATCCTGATACATCACAGTCGTCGCTCCCGTCACATCAAGGGCCGCAGCCGCTACAACTTCCTCGGTCAACTCCATAACGTCTTCGTAGTCGGCGAACGCCTCATACGATTCGAGCATCGTGAACTCGGGGTTGTGGGAGGTATCCATGCCTTCATTGCGGAAGTTGCGGTTTATCTCGAAGACTTTGTGCATCCCCCCGACTATCAGACGCTTCAAGTACAGCTCCGGAGCAATCCGCAGGTACATGTCCATGTCAAGCGCCGTGTGATGGGTTATGAACGGCCGGGCGAGGGCTCCGCCGGGCTTCGCCTGGAGCATCGGGGTCTCGACTTCGAGAAATCCCCGCTCCTCAAATGACCGGCGAAGAGACCGAACCGTGGCGATCCGGGCCCTGGCCGTGGCCCGGGCTTCCTCGTTGACGGTCAGATCGAGATACCGCTGTCGATAGCGGCGCTCCTGGTCCTGAAGGCCGTGCCATTTGTCAGGAAACGGACGCAACGCCTTGGAGAGAATCTCGAAGCGATCGACCCGGATGCTCAACTCGCCCTTTTTCGTCGTGATGACCTCGCCGTGTGCTCCAACCCAGTCGCCGTTGTCGATGAGGTCGAATATCTCGAACGCATCGTCGCCGAGAACCGCTTTGGAAACAAACAATTGAATCTGACCCGAACGGTCCTGCAATACCCCGAACCGCAGTTTGCCAAAGGACCGTACATTCAGAAGTCGCCCGGCCACCGTCACCGACGTCCCGGTCTCCGCGCCCGGTTCGAGGCCGACATAAAGCGCATGAATCTCGGCGGCAACCGCATCTGGTTTGAACGTGTGCGGATAGGGGTTGATATCGCGCGACCTGAGCTCCTCGAGCTTGGCCAACCGAACGGCCGTGAGTGGATGATCGGCCAAGCCGGCGCGATCATCGAGTTGTTCTTCGGGGGTGGTCTCATCTGACATAGGGCGTCACCTTACCGGCCCGGGAGGGGCGATCGGTCATCGATTTCGCTCGCTCAGCAGCCCGAGTCCACGCAAAACGAGGACGTCATCAACCGCGTACTCCCTGCCGAGGAGCGGCACAAGGGTGCCAGCACCGCCGCCGGTTGCCACCAAAACCGCGTCGGAACCGAGCTCGGTGAGGGCGCGAGTAACGAGGCCATCGACCAATCCCGCATAGCCGTACACCATTCCGGACTGGATCGCTTCGACCGTATTGCGACCGATTACGTGTTCGGGAGGGGTCAGTGCAACCCTACGCAGGGCCGCCGTCGAATCGACCAACGCATCGAGCGAGATATCCAGACCACTGGCGATGGCCCCGCCTACAAAGGCACCGTCGGGTCCGACCACATCGACGGTGATGGCGGTGCCAAACCCGACGACGACGACCGGATACCCGTAGAACGCCTTGGCGGCCACTGCGCTTGCCACCCGATCGGCACCGACTTCGCGGGGATTATCGACCGACATTGGCATCCCGGTCTTTACTCCGGGGCCGACGGTGAGCAGGGTATCGACCATGTCCGCCAGGGCTATCCCAAGGGACATGGCCACCGCGGGCACGACCGACGCGAGGGCGGCCGACGTAACGTGGGCAGCAACCGGGTTGAGCAGTCCTCGCAGGAGTAATGCGTATTCGTCCGGCGTTCGATCGACCGCCGTCGAAACCCGCCAGTGATGAATAAGGACGTCCCCGTTCAGAACCCCGATGTCGGTTTGGCTGTTGCCAACATTGAGAGCCAGCAGCATCAGTTCACCCCCGCATAGAGAATGCTGGTAGATCGCAGAAGGGTCCCCCGGTCGGAGGTCCCATCCGGTTCCAGCCAGACGTTGTCGATCAGTCGAATACCACCGATCCGGACCGCGGTGGCCAAGAATGCCGGCCGGTCAAGCGTTGCGAGAGGACGGGCGGTCGCCCGCTCGGCCAGGGCCACATACTCGACGTAAATACCGATGAGATGCGCTGACACGGCCCGCTCCAAAACCTGTCCGTCGCGTTCACCCGAAGCGGCGAGATCGGCGGCGGCGAATAGCCCTTCCGACACCCTGGTCGCCTGGTCCCGGTCGCCGGCTGGAATCTGCACATTTCGGCTCGACAACGCGAGACCATCAGACTCCCGAACGGTTGAACATGGCACGATTTCGACGGGGAGCGACAGGTCGACCGTCAACCGCATAACCATCGCCAGTTGCTGCGCATCCTTCTTGCCAAAGTAGGCACGATCCGGCTGTAGCCCTGCCAGAAGTTTGGTCACGACCGTCGCAACCCCGGCAAAATGCCCTGGTCGGTGAGCACCCTCCATCGATTCGGTGAGGCCGCCAACCACGACTCTCGTGACGGGTTCGATCGGATACATCTCCTCGACGGAGGGCGCAAAGAGAATGTCGACCTCCGCCTGCTCCATCAGTCTGGCGTCACGGTCGAACTGACGGGGGTAGGCGTCAAAGTCAGCCACCTCATCAAACTGAAGCGGGTTTACGAAGAGGCTGGCCATCACCTGATCATTCCCGACCCGGGCTTGCGACATGAGATCCAGATGACCTTCGTGGAGGTAGCCAAGAGTCGGTACGAGCCCTATCGAACCTTTTGCCAGCGAACGACACTCGGCGAAGGTTTCGATCACCTTCATGACAGAACCTCCCGCATGACCTCCCAGTTGCCCACCAGGAGAGCCGTAGCGGTCCCCATCGCAACGAAGGGGCCCTCGACGCCCGCCTCCCTGGCCGCGTCCCGCTGAGCACGCACAGTGCCTATGTCGCCACGAACGATGGGCCCGGTCAGGGCCGCCAGGCTACCGAGGCGGCCGGCGTTGGAAACCGACGCCGCCACAAGCGGCTCAGCGACCGATAAGGGCACCCCGGCGGCGTCGAGGAGTTGTTCTGCGACGGCCAGGGCGGCCACGACATAGTTGGAAGCGGCGGTCGCTCCGGCATGATAGGCGGCTTTGGCAGCATCCGGGAGTCGGAATGGTCGCATTCCAAGCGAAGTAGCAAAAACTGACAACGCGCCGGCCACCGCTTCGGATCGACTGGTAATCGCGGCACTGGCCCCTACCAATGCGGCCGCTCCGATCTCCCCAGAAGGCAGCGTCATGAGCGGATGCATTGATCCAATCTTGTTTCCAAGCGGAGAGAGAACATCGACCGAGGTCCGGCCAGACAGGTGGGCGATTACGGAACCACCTGGCGGGTGCAGTTGTGTGGCGACTTCGGCGATGGAATCGTCAGAAACGGCCACAATCACGAACTCGGCATCGGGAAGCGACGATGTGAGGGGAATCGACCTGGCCAGATCGGTCTCGATGGGGCGGCGAGCAGCGAGAGCGACAACTTCGTGCCCGGCGGTCCTGGCCGCCAGCCCGACGGACATTCCGGCGCGTCCCGGGCCAACAATGACAATTCGAGCCATGAAGTCAGTCCTTTCGGTTCCGATCCACAATGCAGTTCCAGACGGGCATGCGGTACCAGACCAGCATCGAGCCTAGACGATGAACGGGACGAGACGCTTGGGCACCTCGTCCATATACCGACGGTATCGACTGTGAGCAACGAGTAATCGGCGTTCCTCGAAGGACGACTTGAGCCAGAAGAACCCACCGACTGCTACCGACCCTCCCAGTGCGATCCAGGAGCCCATAAACAGAGCCAATCCGGCCAGCGAGAGAATGAGGCCCCCATAAATCGGATGTCTCACGAGACCGTACGGACCAGACGAGATCATGGCCGACCCCTCCAACGGTTGCGGAAACGGCGTAAGGCTCGAACCGAGGACCTGCATGGCTCGAGCGGCCAGGGTCACACCCCCCAGAAAGAGTGGCACACCGATCCACCGGGCGTCGAACGAACCCGAGTATCGAAAGGCCGCCCCCGCCACCAGGATCAACAAAACAACCTGAGCCGTCACCCACCAGGCACCCTTCGACAGAGCCACTTGCCACCCCGACCCCGCCAGACGATCAACCGACTGATCACGAACGTCGTCCAGCTTCGAACGGGCTGTCCCGGAACCGGTCGCCGCATCGGGCCAGACCTCCGCCAACGGCTCGACGGCAAACCGACGTTCAGCCAGTCGCTCATGGGGGACCGTCAGCGTCTCGGACACATATGGTGGGGTCGCAGCAGTCAGGATGTCGAGGTCGAGCGTCCGGGGCCCCCATCGTTGGTCACGCACCCGGTCGGCCGACGCCTCGATCTGCCGACACGTTGCCAGCAGAGTTGGGAGGTCCAGGTTTGTTTCGATCACGATCACTGCATTGAGAAAATCCGCCTGTTCGGGACCCCCGACCGGATCGGACCGATACAGACTCGACACGGCCACGATCTCTCCATGCTGTCCAAGCTGGTCGATGGCCTGCCGAAGCAAGTTCAGCCGATCACCGAGGTTGGACCCGAGTCCGATTGCCACCTGCATAATCCAGCCCTATCGGGGATACCGGACCGTCACCGAAACATCCTGAAAAGGATGCCGGATCGGGGCGGCCGGTTTGTGAACGGTGATCTCGCAGCCTGTCACCAGGTCGAGTTCCATACAGACACCGGCGATGCGATGCGCCAGGGTCTCGATGAGGTCATGTCGCTCAGCTGTCACGGCTTCGACCACCTGATCCGCCAGCCGACCGTAATCCACCGTGAGCGCCAGATCGTCAGCTGCGGCAGCCGCGGTGGTATCTAGAAACAGATCTATGTCGATACCGAAGATTTGACCGGTGATGGCCTCGTGAGGTTGAACGCCGTGATAGCCAAATACCTCAAGCCCTCTCAGAGAAATCTGATCGGTCACCGGACCGCGACGCTCATCATCGTCCGAGCCTCGGGGCCAAGTGGTCGGCCGAGAATCTCCTGGATGACCGCGGCGGCCTTGATCGGATCCCCAACCATGCCACTTGAAATCAGGTAGGCGGCCAATAGACCGGCCAGGGTCTCATCGACCAGATCACGGTGAATAAGAACCACGGCGTTACTCGGGGCAAGGGCCGCGCTGATCGCCTTGAGAACCCTCGGAACGTCAGACGCGACTTTGAGTTCGGTGGCGAGGGGTTCGTGGGTAACGGCGAAACCGGCCTCTTCATAGGCGGAAATATTCTGGTTACCGGTCAGAAGCGAAACGAGAGTGTTGATCTTGGCGTTATCGCGTAGCCAGATGATTTCTTCCTCGCGCCTGACCCGACGATGCTGGAACCCATAGCCGCCGATTCGCTGGCTGACTGCCAGGCGTCCGGCAATAACCCAAACGAAATCACGTGGTTTAAGACCTGTCATGTGCGCGCAACGATAGCCGCACTGAGCAACATGGCCTGCCGAGAGTAGACAACATTATGGACCCGGACCACGCTGGCTCCCAGGAATGTAACAAGACCGGACAAAACAGCCGTCGCCCTATCACGATCCTCCACTGATTCGACGTCCACTACTGCACCTATGAAACGCTTGCGGGAAGCCCCGACCATCAACGGATAGCCGAGTCCAGCCAGCACCCTGGTGTTGGCGAGAACTGCCAGGTTGTGTTCGGTCGTCTTGCCGAATCCTATTCCTGGATCGATGCAGATCCGGTTGGCATCGAGGCCGGCATGTTCCAACAGGGCAGCTTGACCGGTGAGATACTCCCCGATCTCAGCAACCACATCGTGGTATTGCGGATTGTCTTGCATGGTGCGTGGGGAACCAGCCATGTGCATGACGACCACGCCTGGCTTTCGCTCGACGACGACCCGCTGCATCTCCGGATTTCGAAATCCGGTCACGTCGTTGACAATCTCTGCACCGGCTTCCATGGCGGCGACCGCCACGGCGGGCTTGGATGTGTCTACGGAAACGATCACCCCCCGAGCACTCAGAGCCTCGACGACCGGGACCACCCGCTTGAGTTCCTCCTCGATGGACACGTCGACCGCCCCCGGCCTGGTTGATTCACCACCGACGTCGACCAGGTCGGCTCCGTCTGCGACAAGGCGTAACCCGTGATCGACCGCCTCCTCAACACCCTGGAACTGTCCACCGTCAGAGAACGAGTCCGGGGTGACATTGACGATGCCCATGATGAGCGGCTGCTCGATCGACAACGCCTTGGTTCGAACCTGCCAGATCATCGATTCAGGAGAGCAAAGGCTTCGGCTCTGGTCGTCGCCCGACTGGCGAAGATCCCGCGAACCGCCGAAGTGGTCGTCGAGGCACCCGGCTTACGGACCCCCCGCATACTCATGCACATGTGTTCGGCTTCGATGACCACGAGGACCCCGAGCGGCTTGACAGCCTCCATCAGGGTGTCCGCTATCTGCGACGTCAGTCGCTCCTGCATCTGGGGCCGCTTGGCATACGCTTCCACCAGTCGAGCCAACTTGGATAGTCCGGTCAGGACCCCATCAGGCAAGTACGCCACATGGGCTTTGCCGTGAAAGGGAACGAGATGATGTTCACACATCGAGTAGAACGAAATGTCTCGGACCATGACAATTTCCCGATGAGCATCTTCGGTGAATACCGATTTCACGATCTCATACGGATCCTGATGCATCCCTTCGAAGAGTTCGGCGTACATGCGGGCAACCCGGGTCGGGGTTTCGGCAAGGCCCTCACGATCCGGATCCTCGCCTATGGCGATCAGGATGGAGCGCACCGCATCGGCGATCGCTGGCTCGTCAACATTCATACGTAACAGCGTAGGGGTCAGGCGCCTGCCTGGGAAGCGGCAACGCCATCTTTGGGTGGAGTCGGCAGGCCGTTCGGAATCTCAATTCTCATGGAGCCATTCAGCGAGTGTTGCCACTTGGGTACGTCAGCCAGAAGTTCGGCGATTCGCTTCGAGTCGAGTGTCTCCTCGTCGAGCAGAGCGGCTGCCATCCTATCCATGTCGCTGCGGTGGGTCGTCAGGATCGCCCTGGCCTCATCGTGCGCTTGGCCGATGAGCTTGCGCACCTCGCTATCGATGGTTGCCGCCATATCGTCGGAGTAGTCGGCCTGGCGCGAGTAGTCACGACCGAGGAATACCTCGCCATCGGCGTGGCCGTACTTCATCGGCCCGAGCTTGTCGCTCATCCCGTATTCCATCACCATCTGACGAGCAATCTTGGTCGCCTGCTCGATGTCGTTCGAGGCGCCGGTAGTTGGATCTCCGAACATAATCTCCTCGGCAGTGCGACCGCCAAGTGCCATGGCGAGTTGATCGATCAACTCGCTGCGGCGCCGATACAGGCGATCCTCCGACGGCATTGACTGAGTGTGACCGGCGGCGCTGCCACGGGGAATGATGGTTACCTTGTGGACCGGATCAGCGTTGGGTAATACCCAACCGACCAGAGCATGCCCGACTTCGTGGTAGGCCGTGATCTTCTTTTCGTCCTCGGTTATCACGAGGCTCTTGCGCTCGGGACCGGCAATGACCCGAATGGTTGCTTCTTCTATCTCTTCGGTCGAGATGAGCTTCTTGTCGTGCCGGGCGGCCAACAGCGCAGCTTCGTTGATGAGGTTGGCAAGGTCGGCGCCGGTGAAGCCGGGAGTCTGGCGAGCAATGACGTTGAGATCGACGTCTGGAGCGAACGGCTTGCCCTTGGCATGCACTGCCAGGATGGCGGCGCGCCCTTTGAAAGCCGGCCGACCAACCGTGATCTGACGATCGAATCGACCTGGACGTAGCAATGCCGGATCGAGAATGTCGGGTCGGTTGGTGGCGGCGATGACAATGACGCCGGTCTGAGCCTCAAATCCGTCAAGCTCAACGAGCAACTGGTTCAGCGTTTGTTCACGTTCGTCGTGTCCGCCTCCGAGGCCGGCGCCACGATGGCGGCCAACGGCGTCGATTTCATCAATGAAAACGATGGCCGGGCCTTGCGCCTTGGCCTGCTCGAAGAGGTCACGAACCCGGGACGCCCCGACTCCAACAAACATTTCCACGAAGTCAGAACCGGAGATCGAGAAGAACGGCACACCCGCCTCACCGGCGACCGCCCTGGCCAGCAGGGTCTTACCGGTTCCGGGAGGGCCAAACAACAAAACACCACGAGGAATCTTGGCCCCCATGGCGCGGAACTTGGCCGGGTTTTGCAGAAAGTCTTTGATCTCTTCGAGTTCCTCAATTGCCTCTTCGAGGCCGGCCACATCATTGAACGTAACCTTGGGCTGGTCCTTGGTCATCTGCTTGGCCTTGGACTTGCCGAATTGCATCACCCGATTCCCGCCACCCTGCATCTGCGTGAAGATGATGAACATGAATCCGAGGATGAATAGCCAGGGAAGCAACGAGAGAAGCACGGTCGTGATCGACGTCGGTTCCGGATCGACCGAAACCTCGACACCACTCGCCTGGAGTTCAATCAGCAGTTCGTCTTCGAACTGGTCCGGGTAGGAAATCGAATACTCGGCTGGATCCTCGAGTGTGGTGCCGGGGCTGCGGACTTCAACCTTGTTGGCATCCGGGAAGAAGCGAACGGTTCCAACCTCGCCATCAGCAACGAGCTCATCCAAACGGGTGAAGTCAATTTGTTCTGGCGCGTTGGCTGCATCGAACCAGGCCGAAAAAGCCAGCCACAACACCGTAACTACGGCGAAATAGATAAGAATCGTACGAACGGTGCGGTTCACCGAGGTCCTCCGAAATGTGTGTCGTTGCTCATCAAACCATCAGGTTCGTGGGGCCATGCTATTGCCATTCGCGAGATATGCCCACCTAGGAGGGTTCTTCCATGACTCCGACGTATGGCAAATTGCGGAACTTGCCCGCATAATCAAGGCCGTAGCCCACCACAAACTCGGGTCCAATCTCGAAGCCGGTGTACTTCACATCAACCGGAACGCTCTGAATCCCCTTCTTTACGAGGAGGGCGGCCAACTCCAAAGAGGCCGGCCGACGAACCCGCAGCGACTTGAGCAGATAACTCAATGTCAGACCGGAATCGATGATGTCTTCGACAATCAGGACATCACGCCCGGCAATCTCCTGGTCAAGATCCTTGAGGATACGAACGACTCCTGACGTTTGCGTGGCAGCTCCGTACGAGGAAACCGCCATGAAGTCGAACTCGACCGGCACGTCGATATGACGGGCCAGATCTGCCATCACGATGAACGCGCCTTTCAAGACCCCGACCATGAGCAGGTCTTTGCCGGCATAGTCGGCCGTGATCTGCTTTCCCATCTCCGCCAATTTTGTTCGGATCTCTTCTTCGGAGATCAAAACTTTCGAGATGTTCACTAGCCCTCCTGGAGAATGTTCGAAACAAGGTAGCGGCCTGAGGAGGGATGTCCCCAACCGAGCCAGCCTCGCCGGACGCCCGGTACCCACCATACGAGATCCTCTGCGGCGACGACCGGCCAGGTCCGGCGCCGTTCCCGGGCGATGCGAGCCTCGGCGAAGACGTCCGCCACTTCTTTGTGCCCGCCATTTCTCAGGGGGACCCGATCTCCGGGTACTGAGACTCGAACCAACAACTCTGGCGGATCGGCGAAGGCCGCAAAGCCGGGACCCAGGGGAAAGGCCGGAAGCGGATCCGGTTGCTCTGCTACCGCCAGCCTCCAGTCCCCGAACGACGTAACTGGTGTCGACAACGACACCGGGGATGGAGGGTCGAAGCCACCCGTTTCGAGAACCACACCACCCTCTGACAGATAGCTGACCACTCCTTGCCCCAACTCCACCCTGGGGGTGACTCGTCTCACCACCGACCAGATGGCATCGACCATCTGGGAAGTACCCGGGTAAGGAGGGTTCACAAGTCGCAGACCCCTTCGAATGACCCGATTGGCGACCGGACCCGGCAGTGTTCTCAACGGGGCGGTCGGGATGGTGACGCGGCCCGTCCCGACTCGAATCGGGACGGATTCGGCCTGGGCATCGAGCACCTCGTCATCAAGCGAGGCAAGTCGGGCGGCCCTGGCGATCGTCAGCGGCGACCCGAGTCGCGGCATGACCTCGTGGCGAATTCGGTTGCGGGCATACGTCAGGTCGAGATTGGTTGGATCGTCGATGGCGTCGAGCCCTATTTCGGCGACGAAGGCACGTACGACTTCTCGTGACACATCGAGCATTGGTCTCAACACCCGCCCGCGCTCGATCGGAATCCCGCCCAACCCTGTCATCCCAGCACCCCTGGCCGCGTTGAGGAGGAATGTCTCTGCGTTGTCGTCGGCCGTGTGCCCGGTCACGAGCAACTCCCCCGTTTGCAGCTCCGCCTCCAGCGCTTCATATCGGACGGTTCGTGCCTGCTGCTCAAAAGACGGCCCGGACGGTACGTCAACTTTCACCGTCTGGAGGGCCACCCCGATCTGGGTCGCCACTCGCCCGGCGGCCGCAGCCAGGGCAGCCGAGGCGGGTTGCCCGTGGTTAACGTGCACGGCGCGTGCAGAGTCGCAGAAGCGGTCGGCGAGCCAGGCCAGGGCAGCCGAGTCCGGGCCGCCTGACAGCGCGACGACGCAGGATCGACCTGCCAACATTGAACCGGCGCGTTCCAGTGACGGATCTAACTGACCCGACGAAGCCACAGTTCCGGCGATTCGATTTCGGTCAGAGTGGGAAGTGCCTCAGGTCCGGTCCAGGCCAAGTCCAGCGCGCCAAAGTTGGCCAGCCGCTCAACCCCGAGAACAAACTGCTCTCCGAGTTCGTACTGGCGCATTTTCATCTCAAGGCCGGTGAAGCGCATGAATGCCGCCATGCGCGGATCGGCCCGGCGGGCCTTGAGCAAGCTCGACATCCGGGCTTGCGTGCGGAGAATGCGCATCCCGACCCGATCCATAATGACGTGTCCGTGACCTTCGAGCAGCGACATCAGCGCCTGAATCTTGTCCAATTGCTGGCGCTGGTCTTCATTCGCAAACAATCCGAAAAGCCCCGATTCATCGATAAGCGGACGACCCTCGTCAGACGCCTTACGCAACTCCGACCCGAGCGAGGCCAGGCGGTGCTCGTCGGTCTGCGAAGCTGCTGCCAGGGATGTGACCAGATCAAAGAAATAGTCACGCATCCATGGAACCGCGGTGAACTGAAGCCGATGAGTACATTCATGCAAAGCGATCCACATTCGAAACTCCGAGGGGCGAAATTGGTTTGATCGCTCCATTGCCAGGATATTGGGACCCACCAGGTAGATCGTGTCGCCGGCATCCTCGGACGGCAAAACAAGTTCATACTGACCAAGTACCCGGCGCGCCAACACACCGAGAAGGGCGCCTGTCTCAGCCGCGACGATCGGACCGCCAATCCTCTTCACCAGGCTCTGTGGCTGGGTCAGTGTTGCATCCACGATCTTGGAAAAGAACGCCACGTTCCGTTCAATCCAGCGGCCCCTGTCGACTACTTCGACGGTAGGCACGCCGACCGATCCGAGACCCGTCTCTGCCTCGACTAGTTCCTGAGCTCTGGCGACCAGCGGTTCGGCCTCGGCGATGAGGGCGGCACGATGGTACGAGTCATACAGTGGGTAGGAGCCCGCCAGTCGTTCAGCAACCTTGACGGCTGCTGTCCAGGGGACCGGGCCGTTATTCAACGACTCGGTAGCGACCGCGGACGACCTTCACAAAATACATGACCACGGTCCCACCAATGAGAACAACCGTGAGGGCTACGACCGCCGGGATGAGATATTTGTAGGTCCACTGCGGCTCATCGGGGGCAGCCTCTTCTGGCAGAACCTCGACATAGGGTTGCGCCACGGCGACCTCATTGACAACCGGGGGCGTCGTTACAGCCATGGCGGCCGGGGCTGCCATGGTGAGGGAGCTGATGGCTAGAACAAGAAGGGCGAGGTAGCGGCGAATCGTATTGATCATGTCTCCACCAATATACCGGTTCCGCGCCGAGCGCAGAAACTTCATTGATTCTGTTCGTTGGCCACGATCGATCGGAGCTTGGCCAGTACGTCAGCCGGGACCTCTTCCTGGCATCGCTCCCTGATGACAACCTTCAATCGACTTTCGAACATGAAGGCATCCTCACATCCTGAACATCGCCGCAAATGAAGCCGAACCATCATCCGCTTGATCGTGGAAATCTCACCATCGAGATATCCGTAGATCTTGGTGATGGCATCGTCACAAGATTTCTTGGTCATGCGTCTTCCCGATCGGCCAATCCACGTTCCTCTGCGAACTTCCACAACGCCGTTTGTAGCTGTTTTCTTCCCCGATGGAGCCGTGACATGACGGTTCCGATCGGGACGTCCATGATTTCGGCAATCTCCTTATAGGAGAACCCCTCGACATCGGCCAGCAACACGGGCATCCGGAAACGTTCCGGGAGAGCCTCGACGGCCGCTTTCACATCGTCATCGACCAGGCCCTCAAGCACCGCCTCTTCAGCGGACCTGAGCGAGTCTGGCGTATTGGCGGCACTGATCTTGCGATACAGGTACAGGTCCTCGACCTCTCCGAGGTCGACTTCGTCTGGTCGCCTCGATTGCTTGCGATACCGGTTGATGTAGGTGTTTGTGAGAATTCGATAGAGCCACGCCTTGAGGTTGGTACCCGATTCAAACGAGGAATAGGCCCGGTACGCCTTCAAGAACGTCTCCTGGACGACATCCTCGGCATCGGCAGGATTACGAGTCATACGGAGCGCCGCAGAGTAAAGCTGCGGCGCAAATTGCATGGCGTCATCTTCAAAGGTGGCCTGATCAGCCATCGGTTGGCTTCCGTGTGTCCGAGGCAGGACATTACCAGCACCAGAAAAAGGTCCGACCGTCCTGGTAAACCGATGGACTATCCTGTCGTCGACCAACTAGCCGAAGTAGCTCAGGGGTAGAGCAGCTCACTCGTAATGAGCAGGTCAGGGGTTCAAATCCCCTCTTCGGCTCCATCAACCCACCCGATCAGCCCGGTTCGGACCGGTTATTCGTTTTCACCCGGATTACTCCCGGCCAGCAGATCATCCATGGCCTCGCCCCAAGCATCGGTCAGCGAGAACCGATCCCCTTTCGGAGCGAGCGGTTTGCCGATGTGTACCTCAACCCGACTCCTGCGCACCTTGCGCTCCTCGAGACCCATCACGGCCTCGGTACCCGAGAGAGCCACCGGTACGAGAGGAACTCCCGCCCTGATGGCCAACCACGCCGCGCCCCGCTTGAAATCCGAAGCCCGCCAGTGCTCGGTTCGACGCCCCTCGGGAAAAACTGCCACGCGGCCACCGGCCGCCAGATGATCCAAACCCTGGCGCATTGCCCCGAGCGGCACCGAGGACCGTGGCAACAAGATGGCCCCGTAGAACGGCAGGATGAAGTCCAACCCGCGATTGATCCCGATCAGGTCGGCGGCCGCCATGAAGCGCAGCGGCTTGCCCAATGCCATCGCAGCAAACGCCGCGTCGACGTGTGAGACGTGGTTGATACCAGCGACATACGGGCCGGCGGGAATATGTTCACTGCCGGTTATTTTCAGCTTGAACAGTGGTCCAGCCAGGACCCGACCCACCGGGACCGAAACCTTGAACCTTCGCTCCCAGGGCTCACTCACGGGCAAGGTCGTTGAACAGGTTCGCCAGGACAAGTGGAACACGTTGGTTTTGACGAATGGCCGTCACGGCATCAAGGGCGCGCTCGGCATTCCGGGCGGCTTGAGTCGGCGTCACCAGGGCCAGTCGGGTCACATCGACGTCGGGATTTCTCACCGCGACCCCGAACTGCGCGGCGGCTGCATCGGTGTACCAGGACGCCAGAATCTCAAGACCGGTGATCATCAGTGCCTGGGCAGACCGTTTCGTGGCCCGCTCCCGGCGGTCCCGCTCGGTAGCGGTTTCGTCGGGATGAGCCACCCCCAGTGTCTTGATCAGCGGAGCAGCGGCTCGCTCCGCAGCATCGGCCAGCAGGAACGAGTTGCCGGTATGGGGAGTGACCCGCTCGGGGACGGTAAGCCAGAATTCTCGAAACTTGACGACTTCCTTTTCAGTGGCAAGTTGTATGGCCAGACCCGGTCGGCCTCCGGCAATCACGGCGACCCGGTGCGCTTGTTCCCCATCGACGCCCTGCGCTTCAAGACCGGCCACCAGATCTTCGGATCGGACCCGACCAAAGTGCACGGTTCGACAGCGGGACCCGATGGTCGGTGGAAGATCATCTTCGGACTCAGCCACCAGGATGAATACGGTTGAAGCACTCGGCTCCTCGATCGTCTTGAGCAGAGCGTTGGCCGCCGACTCGGTCAAGGTTGACGCCTCGTCAAAGAGAATGACCTTGCGATCTCCCTCGACTGGCGTCATCGATGCCGCATGAACCGCTGCCCTGGCTTGCTCAACCCCGATCGAGGCTCGACCGTCTGGCAGAATCACCGTGACATCAGGGTGGTTCCCCGATGCAACCCTGTCACAAACCGAGCACGGCCCTTCATGGTTACCTGACCGATCACAGAGAATGACGGCGGCAAATCGCGAGGCGATCATCGCTTTGCCAACGGCCTCAGGACCGACGAACAAATAGGCATGGGCCGGCGAGCCCGCTTCTTGTTCAAGAAGATCAAGCACCCTCCGATGGCCGATGACTCCAACCCGGTTCATGTCACAAGATCCCAGACCTGGTCGACAACGGCCTCGATATCGGCGGAGGCATCGATGCGGACGAGTCTGTCCAATTCGACCTCGGCAAGTGCAGCGAAGGTATCAGCAACCCTCTGGTGAAACGACAGGTCTTCCGAGCCGATCCGGTCCCCGTTCTCCTGCCGTTTCAGGCCAACCTCGGCGTCGACATCGAGCCAGACAACCAAGTCTGGCCACGTCCCGTCGAGGGCCAAGCTGTTGAGGGTCCGAACTTCTTCGACTCCAAGCCGCCTCGCTCCCCCCTGGTAGGCGAGTGACGAATACACGGTTCGGTCCGAAAGCACCCAGGCGCCCCGGTCCAGTGCGGGGCGAACGACCTCGACAGCCAACTGGGCTCGCGCCGCGGCAAATAGAGCCGCCTCCGCCCAGGGAGCCATGGGACTGTCTCCGTCGAGCAGCAAGCCCCGGATGGCGTCGCCCAGCCCCGTGCCGCCTGGTTCGCGAACCTCGACCACCTCGTTCCCGGCCGCCCGCAGCCGCCCGGCCAGTGCCCTCACCACGGTGCTCTTCCCGGCCCCTTCAACTCCTTCAAAAGCGATGTACCTCAAACGCTGTCTCGTTCCAATCGGGGGACCCACACTTCTCGCACGACCCACAACGTGACCAGCCCCGCAAGAACCGTGATCGCTCCGCCCAAAACGAAAATCAGCCGCACACCGTCGTCGAGCGGATCAGGGAAACGACCATGCAGGAATGTCGCTGCGAAGGCAGCCACGGTCATCGACACGAGCAGCGCCGATCGACCGACGAGGAACAGGGCAGCAAAGGTGCGCCCCCGAACTTCCTCCGTGGAACCCACCTGAAGATAGGTGATTCCTACTACGTACCCGATCCCTGCGGAAAACCCGAACATGAACGAAAAGGTCGCTGCCATGATGACAGTGGTCGAGAAAGCCAGGGCAGCCAGAGCGGTCCCCGTCAGCGTGATCGCGGCAGAGAACACCACCATCCGGTGCACCGCTACCCGGTCGATACGGTTGACGAGAATGACCCCGATCGCCCCGCCTCCCCCCATGGCGGTCGCGAGCAGCGCAAACCCGGAGTCATCACCGAAGATAAAGGAACGAGCGAAGGTCTGGCCGAGTGTGATGATGGCCCCGCTCCCGAACAGTGCAAATGACATACCGATGATGACGACCCGGACCCCTCGATGCCCAACGACGAACCGGACCCCTTCTGCAAGGTCGGCGAACGGGGCCCTCCAGTTCCACTGCTCGCGTCCTGCCACCGGCGGCCGGATCGGGATTGTGGTAATCGCCACAATGGCAGCCGAGATCATGAAGGTTAAGAAGTCGAGGGTGAAGCCTGCCGTGAACGGTGACTCCACGTCCCAACCAACCCACTGAGGAAACTTGGAAATCGCCGACCAGGCGATTGCCCCGAGCGGGAAGATGCCGTACGACCCGACCACCGACAGGCTGTTGGCGGTGATCAGTTCCTCTTGTCGCACGAGTTCTGGCACCACCGACTCCCGAACAGGTTGCCGGAGCAACGACAGGACCTCAATCACGAATGAGACCGCAAATAACTGGGGAAGGGTCTTGACCAGGATCAAGGAGAGGACCAGGAACCCCCGGCCGATGTCGGCTACGAGCATGATCGTCTTACGGTTCACCCGGTCAGCGAGGACGCCACCGATCGGTCCGAACAATATGGCAGGCACAAACCGGCCAACCAGCGGAACGAGGGTACCCAACCCACCGCCAATATGGTCACCGAGGGCGAGCGTTGCGAACAAGGAGACCCAGTCACCAAAGCTGGAGATCGTCCCCGCCCACCACAATTTGGCGAACTCGCCACGACGCAAAAGCTGAGACCGCGTCCGGGGAGGTTGTTTGTCTTGCATACCCGTCCAACGTTAGTGGCCAGGAGGTTCAGCGAAGCCATTGCTTCGACCCATGCCACGATCTCGTCTTGACAATGAGCTACCAACCCGGTTATCACTTGTCTCGTGTCCAAACCCCTCATCATCGTTGAGTCACCCGCGAAAGCCCGAACAATTGCCGGTTTTCTCGGGTCCGACTATGTCGTCACTTCGTCCGTCGGTCATATCCGCGACCTACCGTCGAAGGCCGCAGATATCCCCGCCAAATACAAGGGCGAGCCGTGGGCACGTCTCGCGGTGGACGTCGATCACGGGTTCGAACCCCTGTATATCGTCTCAAAGGAAAAGCGGGAGACGGTCAAAGAACTGAAGCGACTCCTTAGCGACGCTTCCGCCCTTTACCTGGCGACTGATGAGGATCGTGAAGGGGAAGCCATCGCCTGGCACCTGACCGAAGTCCTCAAGCCCACCGTGCCAATCCAGAGGATGGTCTTCCATGAGATCACTCCCGCTGCGATCCAGGCAGCGATCGACAACCCTCGCCAGATAGACGACAAACTCGTCGACGCCCAGGAAGCTCGTCGGGTCCTCGACCGCCTCTATGGCTACGAGGTTTCGCCGGTCCTGTGGCGCAAAGTCAAACCGAAACTATCGGCAGGTCGAGTCCAGTCGGTTGCCACAAGAATCGTCGTCGAGCGCGAGCGCGAGCGCATCGCATTCCGGGGCGCGGGCTACTGGGACGTGGAAGGCGAGTTTTCGAAAGAAGAAAGCTTCGGAACCAAACTTGTCTCCATCGACCAGACGCGGGTCGCCTCCGGGAAGGATTTTTCTTCGCTTGGCGAAGTCACCCGGAAAGACGTAGTCGTACTGTCCGAGTCCGACGCCAACGAGCTCGTGGCCGTGTTGGCAGGAACCTTGATGACCGTTCGGTCGGTCGAGGCCAAGCCGTATACCCGCAAGCCATACGCCCCGTTCCGCACCTCAACGCTTCAACAGGAAGCCGGCCACAAACTGCACTTCTCGTCAGCCAGGACCATGTCCGCGGCTCAAAGGCTTTACGAAAACGGGTTCATCACCTACATGCGAACCGACTCGACCTCTCTGTCCGAGACAGCGGTCGCCGCGGCCCGGGCTCAAATCCTGGAAATGTACGGAGCCGATAACGTGCCTGACAAGCCCCGCGAATATTCAAAGAAGGTCAAGGGAGCTCAGGAAGCCCACGAAGCGATCCGCCCGGCCGGCGACGCCTTCAAGACTCCAGACGTCGTTTCCGCCCAGGTCAATGACGACGAAGCCAAGCTCTACGAACTCATCTGGAAGCGAACGATCGCCTCGCAGATGAAAGATGCCCGCGGCGAGAGCGTGCAAGTCCGGTTGGGAACCACCGCCACCGATGGCCGCGATGTCGAGTTTGCGACCTCCGGAAAAGTTATCCACTTCCCGGGATTCCTACGCGCCTACGTCGAAGGATCGGACGATCCAGACGCCGAGCTTGATGACCAGGAACGGCCATTGCCAAACCTCGTCGAAGGCGACGATGTGGACGTCAACTCGCTTGAGGCCAAAGGCCATGAAACGAAACCTCCCGCTCGTTATACGGAAGCCTCGCTAGTCCGGCGCCTTGAGGAACTCGGCGTCGGCCGACCGTCCACCTACGCCTCGATCATGTCCACGATCCAAAACCGCGGATACGTATGGAAGAAGGGTTCGGCACTCGTTCCGTCGTTCACTGCCTTTGCCACCGTCGGCCTGCTCGAGGATCACTTTCCGACCCTCGTTGATTACGAATTCACCGCCAAGATGGAATCGGATCTTGACGAAATCTCGACCGGTACCGAGGACCCCAAGCCGTGGCTCCACAACTTCTACTTTGGAGACAACGGGCTCAAAGCCTCCGTTGCCGAGGACCGACTCGAACAGATCGACCCACGCGTTGTTAATTCGTTCACCGTCGGAACGGACGATCTTGGCCGGGAGATCGTTGCCAGGGTTGGACAGTACGGCCCGTACCTCCAGCGTGGCGAAGACCGGGCGTCGCTTCCAGACGAACTGCCACCTGACGAATTGTCCGTCGAACGGGCCACCGAACTGCTTGACGCTCCGTCGGGAGACAAGATCCTCGGAACCGATCCCGAGTCAGGACTCACCGTCCTCGCCAGGGCCGGTCGGTATGGCCCATACATCCAGTTGGGTGAGATCGAAGAAGGCTCCAAGAAGAAGCCCAAGACCGCCTCATTGTTCAAGACCATGAGCCTGGATGACGTCACGCTCGATCAGGCCATTGAGCTTCTCAAAATTCCCCGCGTCGTTGGCATCGATCCGGAGGATGACCAGGAGATCCAGGCCCTCAACGGTCGGTATGGCCCATACATCAAGAAGGGTTCCGATAGCCGGACGATCGAGTCCGAGGATCAGCTCTTGACGATCACCCTTGACGAGGCGGTCGCGATCTTCAAAGAACCGAAGCGCCGGCGAGGCCAGCAGGCTGCCCCTCCCCTGAAAGAACTCGGCGATGACCCGGTGTCTGGCAAGCCTGTCGTGCTGAAGAATGGACGGTTCGGTCCGTACGTAACCGATGGAATCACGAATGGGTCGCTCCGCAAGGACGACGACCCCGAAACCATCACCCAGGAAAGAGCCTTCGAGCTGCTCCAGATGCGTCGCGACCGCGACTAGTCCGCATACGAATCGACCGGCTGCGCCCAGCTCAACCGGTCGATCAGGTTTCCTAAACCGACCGTAACGTTTCGACTCCGAAATCCGTCTCCCCGGTAGAACATTCCCTTTACTGTGGAGGACGGGACACGTGTGGCTACACAAACCACGATTGAAGAGTTTTACCGGGACCATTCGATGGCGGTCTACGCCTTCCTGGTTTCGTTGTGCCGTGATCGGGTCTGGGCGGAGGATCTGATGCAGGACACCTTCGTCAAAGCCACCCGATCAATGATCGGCTATCACGGCGGCAACCCCCGCTCCTGGCTATTCACCATCGCTCGATCAGTTTTCATCGACGACGTGCGCCGCAAGCGGCCCACTCCGGTCGATACGATCGACGAGGCGGGCGTGTCCGATCCCGACGTCGCCGAAGTCGACGCCATTGAAGCTGCCCTTGCCAAGCTCCCCGAACGCCAGCGCACCGCGCTCTTGTTGTGCGATCGGGCCGATCTCAGTTACGCCGAGGTAGCCGATGCCATGAGCATCACCCCGGCGGCCGCCAAAGTCCTCATTCACCGGGCACGGATCTCGTTCCGTTCCCACTACACGGAGACGAGCGCATGACGCACTCAGAAATCCAGGATCTACTCGAAGCCTATGTGGACGACGCACTCGATCGTCCCACTCGAAAGCTTGTTGAATCGCACATCGCCGGATGTGCGGAATGTCAGGCCATTCTCGACGACGTCGCCGAAGTCGACCTCAGCGGATTGTCTGGCGGCGTCGTCGACGAGAAGCTACTGAAACGGTCGGTTCGCAAAGCAATGCGCCGCACGATCGCCGACGCCGTCCTCGTTCTGGTCGCCGGCTTCATCGTCGTCTGGTTCATCTGTGCCGCCCTCCTTCAACCGCTGGTGGTCAACCGATCAGGGCGAGCCGCCAGCGCGGCCCGTGCCACGGTCGACATGGCGATCATGCTCAACCCGGGCATAACGATCACCGATGTCCAGATCGACTCCAACTGGCTTTCTCGCCTCGTCACCGCCGAAGTCGCCATGTCGGTGGGAGCCTCGACCGAACCGGCCGGCACGATCACGAGCAGGATCGGTGCGTTCAGGTTCGGTGGTGAGGCAGGAAATAGCTTCTTCCCGTACGTCAATAGCGACAGCTCCACCACGATTGACTCTCCCGGACTGTTACGCCTGGGCGACGCCACCGTCGCCACCGTCCAAGTCTGGTTCGACGAACCCATTTCACTGGCCAGGGCTCAGCAGTTCGCCGATTCGCCAGCCAGTGACGTCCGGGTTATCTGGGCAGGGTTTCCAACCTCGGACGGATGGTCGGACCCTGGAAAGGCGGATGGTCTGGGCATGGGAATCCTCGGCTATGCAACCTGCGGAACCAGTTTCCCGGAGGAAGACTTTTTCGGAGCAACATCTGCAAGCTTCTCCGGCAATGGTATGAATGAACCAGCTTCGATCCAGGGTGCCCTTGATCAGGTTCGACGCAGTTTGGTCAATCTTGAGGCGAGTCCGGCGGTCTCCGATGTCGCCACGTTCGGCCCGAACGGATCGGAGCAAGTCCGGGCCGCAGCGGACTATCTGGCAGACGACGATCCGGGGGTTACCAGCCTGGTCGTCACCGGACCATCGGTGGAACTCGCCGGCTTTCTCAAAGAAGCCGGGGTACCCATAGCCGGACTGCTCGGCGTCGATTTCTACAACTGGTCTACTCCGATCTGTGGGAGGTAATCCATCATGAACGTTTTCGAAACCATCAAACGAAACCGTCGGATCGTGATGATCGGCGCCGGAGCCGTCTATCTCATCACCGCCTTCGCCCTCGTCGCCGGTATCAGCTCGGGAGGCATCGGCGTCTACCAGGCCATCGCCCTGGCCGTGGCCTTTACCCTGCCGGCAACGTTGGCTCTACTGTCGCTGAACCAGCGCCCGTCGCTGTTGACCGTGGCCTGGATGGCCGCTCTGGTAGCCGGCTTCGCCGTCATCGAGCTGAGTCCGGTGTGGATCGTCGTTGCCATCGCGTGGGGGTTCGCTTCCCGCAACCGCCCACGGCCGGCCGTCGAGGCCCGCTGGATGACCTGGGGCCGGCCGCTGTTGGCACTGATGGTGGCGGTACCCGTATTCATCCTGTTCATGCATCTCGACCCGGTGTGTACGACGACGTATGCCGATGGTCACACCGAGACGGTGATCGGAACAAGCGGTGGATTTGCCAGCGGATGGCAATTCGGGTCGTCGTATTCGACTAGCAGCGGCAGCGCTTCTTCGCCGGGCGGCACTGGCTCGGTATCGGAGAACTGTGACTCGAACACGGTGGTCTGGTGGGAGGCTCTCCTGTCGATAGCCGCCAGCGCGGCCGTGGTCGGGGTCGCCAGGCGCTGGCCAACCTCCGAAAGTCTGAAGTTCGAGCCAGCCAGCCCGGCCTCCTAGACGACACCGCCTCGCCCAACGGTCGCGGCCCTCGTCTAGCGGGGCCGCGGCCGTTCAGACTTTTCGCCGCTCAGGACCGTTCGATCGAAGCGCCGGCGCCCAGCGCCAACCCGTAAGCGAGTTCCTGAACCTGAGCGTCGCAGATCGACGCGTTCGAAAGAGGCCCCGACCAGGTCGACCAGACGAAGCTCCGAACCTTCAAACGTCACATCGATCAGTATTGCGCTATTGAAGTCGGCCTCTTCAAGCTTGCAGCCCGTCCGCGGCGACCGCGTCGAGTACGCCGCCGGTAATGAAATACCCCTCGATCAAGCCACCATCGGGTCCGCTCTCTATCTCACGTGACCAGTCTCCGAGCGGAGCAGGTTGATCTTCATGGCGCGGAGGTTTGGCGTAGAGCTCGATCGGGTCGATCCAGGGCATCCCGAGACTGTACTGTCGTAGCAACTACCGGGCCGACAACACGCATCTACAAGATCGTCGCGGCAACCTCGGCGAGCGGGCTGCGGAGCGACCGTTCAAGGGTGACATGTCCGAACATGGGCTGGCCCTTGAGTTTTTCGATCATGGCCGCCACGCCACCGTACGGCGAAATGTACGGGTTATCTACCTGTGAGAGATCGCCGCAGAGAATCACCTTCGAGTCAGAGCTCATTCGAGTGAGAATGGTTTTCAGAGTCGACAGTTCCAGGTTCTGGGCCTCGTCAATGATGACGATTTCACCGGTGATCGAACGGCCCCGCAGGTAGGTAACGGCCGCCATCTCCATCTCGTTGTGATCGATGAGGTCCTGGATCGCCGCCCTTGCTTCGTCGGGAGTCGAGTCGGAGAACAGCGCGTAGAGGTTGTCATAGATAGCTGCCATCCAGGGCGATAGTTTCTCGTCGAGATCGCCGGGGAGATAGCCGATCTCCTGGCGCCCCACCGCGATCATCGGTCGATACACCGACACCCGCCGATACCGGTTTTGCTCGATTACCTGTTCCAAGGCGGCTGCCAGGGCAAGAAACGTTTTGCCGGCTCCCGCCAGCCCCATCAAGGAAACACACGCAATGTCCGGATCGAGCATGAGATCGAGCGCGAACGTCTGGCGCACGTTCTTCGACTCGATGCCGAATGCATGCTTGGCTCCGGGAACCCTCGTCACCACCACCTCCGGTTCGTGTTGGACGACTCGGGCCATCCCCGACTGGGACGTACCCGACTTGAGGACCACAAACTGATTGACCATCAGGTGCACGCCGGGCAGCGTCAGTTTCCCCTTCTCAAAGAGACGGTCGATGAGGCCTGGCTCGACGTTGATCTCAGCGACACCCGAGTAGAGCTCCTCAACCTGGGCGGTGTCGGCGCGGTAATCCTCAACCTCAAGTTCAAGTTGAGCCCCTTTGATGCGCAGGGCCGTGTCCTTGGTAACCAGCACGGCTTCCAGTCCATCGTCGGCGAGATTGAGGCAACACGCCAGTATCCGATGATCCGGTGTTGATGGGTCGAGAATGTCAGGGAGTCTCGGCGAGCGGACCCGGTTCAGTTCAATCCGCAACGTCCCACCGCCGGGGAGATTCACCGGTTCCCGGAGGCCTCCGGAGCGAGACGCCCCGAGTTCCTCGAGCAGTCGAAGGACCTTGCGAGCGTTCGCACCTACCTCGTCGAATCGAGTCTTCTTTCGATCGAGCTCTTCGACGACGACGAGCGGCAGCACAACGTGGTGCTCGTCGAATCGAAGCAAGGCATGAGCATCGGCTAACAGGACACAGGTGTCAAGCACATAGGTGCGGGTCAACTCGTTCACCCTCTTTGATTGCCAACGTATTCCCCCAAAGTACGACCCAGCGCGCGCAACTCCAAGGATTTCGCTCGGCTGCGTGGTCAGACGGGAGCTCCGGCGACCAAATCGAGCCAGGGCATACCGGAAGGGCAGCGTGGACTTTTGGCACATCTCACGAGCTAATCGTCAAGTAGCGGCCATTCAGTGCCGACATATTCCTTGGTGCCACCGACTGTCGGTGGACAGTCGTTCAGAACCGAACGAGGCGTTTCCCGGCCATTGACTCTTGGAGAATCTGGACGGAGGCGTCAGCCAACAGTAGGTAAATAAAACAATGGACTGGGAAGCACTTAGGAAGCTACGCAAGAGTCGTATCTACGACGAGCAGTCATTTAAGCTTCATAAGCCCATCACCCACATCACGGCGCACCGGGCCGGCAAGGCACTCAAGAATGTGAATGCGACCGCCGATGCCGTCGCCCATGCCATTGCTGACGAGACTTCACCACTCACCACCAGCGCCCCGTCCACAGACGCCCAGAAACGAACCAGTTAGCGCAGGGCCTCAAGATGAGGGGCAACCCCGTAATCGGCCAGTCGATACCGACCGTCGGTCAGCACCACGTGCGTCAAACCAGTGTTTGGGACAATTCCCGTGTTACGGAATTCGCGATTGGCTCCACCCAACACCGACACGACAAACGAGCGAATCGCCGAGCCATGTGAGACAAACGTCACGTGTTCGGACGGATGGCCGGCCATGATTTCATCGACCGTGTTCCGAAGCCGGACCATGAGTTCCGCCACGTTCTCCCCGGTCTCTCCTCGTTTGAGGTCTTCGCCACCCGCGAACGTGCGCTCAAAATGGTCTGCCCACCCCGCCTTGACGGCCTCGACCTCAAGTCCTTCCCATCGGCCCATTGCTATCTCCATGAGACCATCGACATGGGTAACTCCGTGGCCGTCGAGCGTCGCCGCCGTTTGAGCAGCCCGACCCGAAGGGGAGGCGTAGATCGGGCCAGTGGGCGAGAAGAGCACCGCAAGAGCCGACGCCTGCAATCGTCCATGGTCATTCAAACCCCAGTCACCTTGCCCTTGCCACACTTGTCTGACGTTCGCCTCAGTTTCGCCATGGCGAACGAACGTGAGAATGGAACTCCCGCCTCTGGCATAGTCGGCAGCTTGGCCATGGAGAAGCCCAAGATGGCTGCCATCGTTGTAACGGTTGAGCTTCCACGACCCAAAGTCATGTTCAAATGTGGTGAAGGACGTATTGGTCGGGGCGATCACTGGAGCGTCGAATCCTCTTGAGATGTTCCAGTGATCGGCAACCAGGCTCAGAATCGATCCTCCGTGGGTCACCACGAGGGCCGAACCGTCATCGCCGATCCGGGCCGCCAGACTCGAAAAGGCTTCCAAGACGCGCTCAGACAGTTGACCAAAAGATTCCCCACCACCAATCACCACGTCGTCGCCACGCATGACCGCGGCCATCACCTCGGGCTCAGACTCGGCAATCTCGCGGTACGTACGCCCACTCCACTCGCCGACGTCGATCTCCCGCCACGCACGATCGACTTCAAACGGCAGTCCAAGCAACTCAGCTGATTGGACCGTCCGCGTGAGGTCCGATGCGACCACCACGTCATAGGCGCTCGGGTCGATACGATCCGCCGCCTTTCGTACCTGGTCCTTCCCGAGATCCGATAGCTCACCAACGGAATGGCCCTGCCATACGTTCAAAGCGTTCAGATCGGTTTCGCCGTGGCGCATGAGCGTGATTCGCATCAGACCAAAGTAGCGCGCGTCCTCACCAAACAAAAAGGGGCCGACCAACCGGTCGACCCCTCAATGCACTTGTTGGTAAACGGTTAGACGAACGCCGAGGCGAAGATCAGGCTCACAATTGTCATAACCTTGATAACGATATTCATGGCCGGACCCGAAGTGT
>JAENVV010000032.1 GCA_016650365.1 Acidimicrobiia bacterium | reverse complement strand
GCACCCTGACCGGGTTCGCCACTACGACGACGACGATCCGTATCTCGTCGTGGCGGCCGACAAAGGAACCGCTTCGTTCAGTGATGTTGCCAACGGAATAGCTGCCCGGTACAACTTCTGGCTGGGCGACGCGTTCGCTTCTGGAGGGTCCGCCGGCTACGACCACAAAGCACTTGCCATAACCGCCAAAGGCGCATGGGAATCACTGAAACGCCATTTCGGCGAGCTCGGTCTGGACCCAGGGGCTGACGAGTTTCGGGTGATCGGTATCGGGGACATGTCTGGCGATGTTTTCGGCAACGGCATGCTCCTCTCCGATCGTATTCAACTGGTGGCGGCGTTCGACCATCGACACATTCTTATTGACCCGAATCCCGACGCCGCCCGCAGTCACGCCGAGCGGGAGCGCCTCTTCTACCTGCCCCGGTCCTCGTGGGACGATTACAACCGGGAGCTTCTCTCAGAGGGTGGCGAAATCTGGCCCCGATCGACGAAAACCATCACCCTCTCGGATGCGGCCAGGACTGCACTCGGCACCGACATCGCCGAATTCACCCCGACCGAACTCATTTCGACCATCTTACGAGCCCCCGTAGACGTTTTCTGGAACGGTGGAATCGGAACCTATGTGAAGTCTGTGTCTGAGTCGCACGCCGATGTCGGGGATCGCGCCAACGATGGTCTACGGATCAACGGATCTCAACTGCGAGCCCGGGTCGTCATCGAAGGAGGAAACCTCGGTTTCACCCAGCAAGCCCGAATCGAGTTCGCCGAACATGGCGGGAATATCAACACGGACTTCATCGACAATTCTGGCGGAGTCGATTGTTCAGACCGAGAAGTCAATATCAAGATACTGCTACAGCTGGCCATGGAAGCCGGGCGGTTGACCCTGGAAGAACGCGACGAGCTCATCGCTCAGGTCGCCCAGGATGTTGTTGCGGCGGTTCTCTACGACAACTATCTACAGGCACAGATCCTTTCTCAAGAAGTGCGAAGTTCGGCTCCCCGACTCGACGCTTACGAAGATCTCATGGCCGAACTTGGAGCTGACGGCATGCTCGATCGTGAGCTGGAGGGATTGCCAAGCTCGGAGATCATGGCTGAACGCCGGACGTCGGGACTGGGACTCACCCGCCCTGAACTCGCCGTGCTCGTTGCCTACTCCAAGCGGAGCCTCCGAGAATCCATCCAAGCGTCAGGGCTGCCCGATGATGTCTATTTCATTGCCGACGTCGATACGTACTTCCCGTCTGCCATCGTCGAACGATTCGGGGACTTGATCAGTGAGCACCCGCTTCGGAAACGGCTCATCGCGACCATTCTCTCCAACGAAGTCGTGAATTCTGAAGGGCCGACCTTTGTATCGCGCATTTGTCGCCGGGCAGGGGCGAAACCTGAGGAAGTAGTCAAGGCCTATCAGATCGCCCGCGACGCCAGTGGGGTTGTCAAGCGATGGGAGGCAATCGAAGCGATCTTCGATACCGTCGAAACCGGCATCTGGCACAAACTCATGTCTGGAGCCGATGGGCTCGTGGCCGCGTTGACCAGGCGCTATCTCGCCGAGGTGCCAGAAAGCACCCCGATCGGCGAGGTCGTCGAGGCCTCCGTGGAGGGCTTTATCGCCATCGAGCAGATCATGGACCAAGGTGGATCCGATTACTGGCGGGCCGCCCGGGCAAGCACGATCGACCATCTCGTCATATCCAATGTTCCCCCCGACGTGGCGCGTTGGCACGCATACACGCCGCTCTTTGTCCATGCGCCGGGGGCAATACGACTGGCCAAGCGATACGATCGCGACCCGATCGAGTGCCTAGAGGTGATGCTCAACATTGGCGTCGTCGTCTCTCTTGATCGACTGGACGAAGTCCAACAGAACTTCGTGCCACAGGTCCCCTGGGACCGATGGGCGATACAAAGCATCATGGATGACCTCATCGGACTCAGACGCCGGTTGGGGGCCGCCGTCCTGCGACGGGCCGATGGACTGACCGGACCCGAAGCCGTCGAACAATACGTGGAACGTCACGGCCAGCAGATCGCTCGCATCGAACGCGTAATGGAAAGTTTCGAAAACGCCTCACACGAAGACCTGACACCCCTGATCGTGGCCATTCGCCAGATTCGAACGCTGCTCGCCTAGCGGTCCCCGCCAGGGCATGGGCAGCGTGAACTCAGCTAGACCACAAGACTGGCTACAGCCTGGACATTCTCTCCAACGCTTGTTCCAAGGTTCTCTCGTCTTTGCAAAATGCGAAGCGAACGAGGTGGGTTCCCTCGTCGGAACCGTGATAGAACGCCGATGGAGGAATGGCAGCAACTCCAATCTCGGTGATCAAATGTTGGACAAACTCGACATCGGTCCCCAGCCCGAAAGGTCGATGATCCGCCAGGACGTAATAGGCGCCTTCGGGAGCCTCGGCGGTAAAGCCGACCGATCTCAGGCCATCGACAAGAAGGTCTCGTTTCGATAGGTACATCGCCCGAAGCTCAGTGAAATAGGCCTCCGGGGCTCGGAGAGCGGCCGCTGAACCGTGCTGCATGGGATTAGGGGTCGTGAAAGTCAGGTACTGGTGGGCGGCCCGGATGGGCTGAGTCAGGTGAGCGGGAGCGATCGCCCAACCGGTCTTCCAACCTGTCAGCGAGAACGTCTTCCCGATCGAGGACAAGGTTATGGTTCGCTCCCACATGCCTGGCAGGGCCGCCATCCGGATGTGGTCCCGCCCGTAGGTGATGTACTCATACACCTCATCGGTCACGGCGACCACGTCATACTCCCGACACAACTCGCTGATCAGGGCCATTTCGCCGGCGTCGAACACCCGGCCGGTTGGATTGTGCGGGGTGTTGACGACGATCAAGCGGGTCCGTGAACCAAACGCGGCCCGCAGTTGCGCCTCATCGAACCTGAAATCCGGCCCATGGAGAGTCACATAGCGCGGGATGGCGCCGGCCATGGCACAACCAACCGGATAGGCATCGTACGTCGGTTCGAACAGGATGACCTCATCGCCGGGATTTACCAAGCCGAGAAAGGTGGCCGCCAGGGCTTCGGTACACCCCGAGGTCACCGTCACTTCGACAAGCGGATCGATCTGGAGTCCGCTGACCTGCAGAAAACGATCGCATATCGCCTCCTGGAGGACACTGATCCCCATCGACGGTGGATATTGGTTCGACTCACCGACGATCGCGTTCATCGCGGCCTGCTTGACGAAGTCGGGACCTTCCCACGAGGGGTACCCCTGGCCGAGGTCGATAGCCTGGTGCTCTCTCGCCAGGGCAGTAATCGTCGTAAAGATCGTTGCCCCGAAGGGCGCGAAGCGGTCTGACACCATCGACAAGACTGTAGCTGGTGAAGCCGGGTCTCCCACATGACACGAACCATCCGGTACCCGCCAACTGTCGTTGAAGTGACATTTACGCGTGGAACTGGCCAGGCGCGGGTTGTATTGGGTAAGCAATCAGGAGAAGCCAATGATCAACAGCGCCCGCAAATTCTTCGAATCTGTCCTTGAATACCCGGACATCCCACTCCTGCTCGTCCGACTCGTGGTCGGACTGGTATTCGTCGTGGCCGTCCGGAACAAACTCACGGATGTGCGTGCGTTCGCTCAGCACAACGGCCTCAGTGTCCCCATCGCGTGGGGATTGATCTTCGCCGAGGCATCGGGCGGCCTCGGTTTTATCCTTGGCATCCTCCCCCAGGTGGCCGCCCTGGTGATCATGGGCTCGATGGTCGGATCCATGTCGTTCCACATCTTCAAGTGGAAGAGCACATACTGGGCTGCGAGCGGCGGATGGGAATACGACCTGATGATCTTCTCGATGGCATCGGTCGTCCTCGTCTCCGGCGGCGGCGCCATCGCGTTCTATCCGACCTTCTAGTTCGGCCCCGCGCCCGTCCAACGTCGGCTTCACCCACATTCAAATCCCGATCCAACTCGACTGCACAATGAAGGAAACCTGAGTTGGAAGTGCAGTATGTTGATCGATCAGCCAGACTGCTCAGGCAGAACAAAGCGGGAACGAGAGATACATGCCAGGCAAAGTTGTAATCGTCGGCGGCGGCATCATCGGCGCCCTCACCGCGTACCACTTAACAAGCTTGCACGGGTGGAAAGAGGTCGTGGTCATCGACCAAGGCGAACTCCCGATCAACGCCGGGTCGACCTCGCATGCGGCCGGTGGTGTGGTCGCCGTCAGCCACAACCAGACACTGACCCAGATGGCCGTGTACTCATCACAGTTCTACGCCGGACTCGATCAACTCGACGACAAGCACCGCCACTATGTCGGCGTTGGCGGGCTCGAGCTCGCCAGGACCCCCGAGCGTATGGAAGATCTGGTTCGATTACACGGCGAGTGCAGCGGATGGGATGTCGAAACCGAACTGCTCACCCCGGCCGAAACCGTCAAACAGATGCACATCCTTGACCCCGAAGCGTTCGTAGGCGCCCTGTTCGCACCCGCCTCGGCGCAAATCAAGGGTTACCAGGTCGTCGGAGACCTCATGAAACGGAGCCGGGCGCTCGGAGCGAGTTTTCATGCCCACACGAAACTGGAAGGCATTGAAAGCATCAACGGTCGGGTGAGGGGCGTCAGCACGAATAATCCGGCTCTGGCCCACATCGACTGCGACCACGTGGTCATCGCCGCCAACATCTGGACCCCCGCCATCCGCGGTGCCTTCGGTTTCGGGGTACCGCTGATGGCCTTCGAGCACCAATACGCCATCACGCCCGCCCTCCCCGAACTGGCGGAGTACCTCCCGACCAACCTCGACGACGAAATGACGTTCCCGATCCTGCGCGACCTCGACAGCGCCATGTACTACCGCAAACACTGGAACGCCCTGGGCCTCGGCTCATACAACCACCCACCTCACATGGTGCATCCGAAGGATGTCGGCCCAACGGCCCGGCGCAGCTTCACCCCGCAGGACATGGCGGAACCCTGGTCGCGGGCCCAGGAGCTGATTCCGATGCTCCGAGATCGCCAACCCGAATTCGACTCGGCCTTCAATGGCCTCACCGCGGTTTCTGCTGACGGAATGCCGATCATCGGTGAATCCAGGGAGATACGAGGCCTCTGGTCGGCCAACGCCGGCTCGCTCAGCCACGCCGGGGGCATCGCCAAATCTCTGGCAGAATGGATGACCACAGGCGAAACCGAATGGGACATGCGGGCCTGCAATCTGTATCGATTCCAGAGTCATGTCACCACTCCAGCTTTCATCGAACGAGTCACACCAACGAACTATCGCGAAATCAATGACATCGTCCACCCGCGCCAACCCAGTAGTGACCCTCGCAACGTTCGCAGGACCCCGCTGCACAGCCGCCATGTCGAGGCCGAAGCCGCCTTCACTACCTTCGCCGGCTACGAAATGCCCAATTGGTTTGACTCCAATGCGAACCTTCTCGACAAATACAGCCAGGCGGTTCCCGCCCGGAATGGCTACTCCGCCAAGTACTGGTCACCAGTCGTGGGCGCAGAGCACCTGGCTGTCAGGGAGACTGCCGGGTTATTCGATCTGAGTGGACTGTCGATTATTGACGTGGCAGGGCCGCGCGCCGCCAGGTTCGCCGACTACCTATGTTCAAATCGTATGGATGGTCCGATCGGCAAAGCGGTCTATACCTGCTGGCTCACGAGGTCCGGAGGAATCAAGCGGGACCTGGTGGTAGCTCGTATGGCATCCAACCGCTTTTGGATGTTCACCAGGGAGGAAACCCTCCCACAGGACCTCGACTGGGTCGAACGCAATGCTCCCAACGATGTGGTCGTCACGAACCTCTCTGACTCCTATTCGGCGATCGGCCTCTTCGGCCCAAACGCCCGCAACATCCTCCAGTCCGTATCGGAAGCCGATCTCTCGAACCAGGCTTTCGGTTACTACACCGGCCAATGGATCGACGTTGGGATGGCCAGGGTGTTCGCCATGCGTATTTCGTATGTGGGTGAACTGGGCTGGGAACTTCATGTCTCGACCGACATGAGCCTCCATGTCTGGGACGAGATCCGGCAGGCAGGCGAAAAGCACGACCTCATCCTGGCCGGGTTGGCGTGTAGGGATTCGTTGCGCGTCGAAAAGGGATACCGTCTCTGGGGCAGTGACATACATGCCGACTATGACGTCTACGAAGCCGGCCTTGGTTGGACCGCCCGGCTCACCAAAGACGACTTCATCGGTAAGGCGGCGACCCAGGTTCTCAAAGCCGACGGGCTCCGCCGAGAACTGGCGTGTCTGACCGTGGATGATCCTGCGTGCGTCCCGACCGGTTATGAAGCGATCATCGCCGATGGCGAACCGATCGGGAACGTGACGACCGCCAACTTTGGATACTCGGTCGGGAAGACCATCGTCTACGGGTACCTGCCGATCAAATACTCCTACCCGGGGAAATCGTTACACATCAGATTTCTTGGCCATGATTATCCGGCCGTGGTCACCTCCAAGCCACTCTACGATCCGGAAATGACCAAGGTCTACGCCTAACCGCAGCTGATCACGGGAATCTGCCACTTGATCGAGTCACGATTCATCCGTGACCGTCATCGGGCATTGCCACACCCAGGTTCTGCCGTGCGATGTCGACCCGGATCCCTGCAACGGACATAGACTGATTAAACCTTCCGGCCTGGTCCGGTGTGTGTT
>JAENVV010000031.1 GCA_016650365.1 Acidimicrobiia bacterium | reverse complement strand
TGGAAAGAAGCAGGCGCCCTCATGGTCGCGGCGATCGAGAAGGCCATTTCGGAAAAGATTGTCACCTACGACTTTGCCCGTTTGATGGACAATCCCACCGAGGTCAGCACATCGGCCTTCGGTGATGCGATCATCGAGCGGTTGTAGGCCGGATTGCTGAAGTTTGATCATGTAGCGCTCGCCGCCGATCGGGTCGTCCCGCTCCAACAGTTCCTGGCGGGACGGCATGGTGGGGTGATGATCGGCGGCGGGTCGCCGCCTGGCTCAGGCTTCCGGGCCATGCAGATTCGGATCGGTCGCGGTGAAGATGGGATGACCATCGAGCTTCTCGAACCCTGGGAAGTCGAGCGCAATGATTTCCTCGCCCGGTTCTTGAGTGCGAACGGTCCCGGCCCGCATCACTTCACCTTCAAGACGGCTGATATTCGGGCCGAACTCAAGCGGTTTGAGGGGCTCGGCTTCGATCCGGTTGGGGTGAACTTTTCCAATTCGTTCTGGCAAGAGTTCTTCATCCATCCCAAGCAAAGCCATGGTCCAGTCATTCAGGTCGCCCAGCCAGGATATGACGAGGGTTCCATGACGGCGTTGCTGGTCCGGGCCATGGCTGGCGAGCACACCCCCTGGGGTGAGCCATGGTGGTCGGCCATCGACCTGGCTCGCGGATCGGCGGTGTCCACCCTGGAACAGGTCGTCATTGCAACCCCCGATCTTGACGCAGGGGTGGCTTTCTACGGGGACGTTCTGGGCGGGGTGGTCGACCGATCCGTCCGAACTGCCACGATCACGTGGTCAGGTGGGACGGTCATGTTGGAACAAGCGGAGATCGATCGTCCCCGAGTCGATCGACTGGAGATGTCGGGCGACAATGTGGCTGACGAACACGTCGAGCAGGGAACTCGCTTCGTCGCCGTATAGTCCTGCCCGGGATTTGCCTACCACAGCCACACATAGATGAGCAGCGGGCCCTCGGCCCCGAGTTCACGGCCCTCGATGAGCTCAACCCAGATGACGGACCCGTCGGGTACTTGATACGCTCCGGCGTACCCCTGACCATCAGGTTGTATCTGGCCGGCCAGCCCATTGGCCTGCAGATGGTCGGCAACACTCGTGGCCAGGGCTTCGAGCGAGGGAGAGTCGGCGGCGAGCTCAAAGTAGATCGGGTCGACGTGTGTGCCTGTCTGGATGGCGAGTTCGGAGACGCTTGCTTCGTCGTAGAGAGCATCCGCTGAGCTGACTTCGGTCGCGTGGGCGGGAACCCACGGCCGACCCCGGCCGAGTTCGCCGAGGGTGGCGCCGGTCCAAGCTTCGATCCAGGCAACCCGATTCGCATCGAGGGAGTCTCCCAACCCGGCCGCCGCCAATGAGACGCTCTCGGACATGTCCTCCGATGGACTGGTCGCCGCATAGGCGTTCGGTGCCTGGCCGGTCAGGGTCCAGGTAGCAGCGAGCGGGTCGTCGTTCGAATCGTTCCACCCCGTTGCTTTGGCCCAGTCGGTGACCAGCGCCGAGCCATCATCAAGGTCGAGCGCAGCGATGTCTCCTGATCGGGCTGCCGCGACATAGTCGGGTGCCAACCCGTACCACTGGGCGACGTGAACCAGCTCGTGGACGAGCACCCGACCTACCGACCAGCGAGTCGCCGCTCGCGTACCGGTGAAGGCACCGTCGAGCAGGTAAACGTCGGGGCCCTTGGCTACCGCGACGGCCGCGCTCGCCGGGTGCGAGGCAGGAACTCCTGCCGAGGCGGTGCGGATCAGCTGGCGTGGTTCGGTCGAGATGGCGGCCGGGATATCTGATGAGGCGGCCTGGATGATCTCAACGTCGACCGGCTGGGGGAGTGGTCCATCGCCGACGATCGTCCAACGCCCGGCCCGGCGCTCCCAGGCGATGTCGGTGAACTCAGGTGATCCGAGCGACGCCGCCACGATCGGGTCGGTTAGGTCGACGGGAGGGAGCGGTTGGCGGGTCGGCGAAGAGGGTGAACTGACGCAGCCGGTGGCCGCAATGGCGATGCCGATGGCGGCCAGGAGAGTTCTCATGCGGCGGGGCTATCAGCGATACATGGCAGCGCTAGGGTTATGACGTATCTTGTCTCAGGAGACCTAATCATGCGGAAAGTATCAGTTGTCGGCGCCGGAAAATATGGTTCGCTCACCGCCATGCGGTTGGCTGAATCAGGCATTGTTGACCAAGTAGTCATGACGGACATCGTAGAGGGTCTGCCACAGGGTCTGGCTCTCGATATGAATCAGTCCCGACCCGTCGAGAATTATTCGACCAAAGTGCTCGGCACGAATGATTATGCCGACACGGCTGGCAGCGAGGTCGTGGTGATCACCGCCGGCCTGGCACGCAAACCGGGCATGAGCCGGATGGACTTGCTCGAAGTCAACGCCAAAATCGTCAAAGGTGTGACGGAGTCAATCCTCGAATACTCACCCGACGCCATATTGGTCGTGGTAACCAATCCGCTTGATCACATGACGACGCTGGCGTTCGAGGTTTCAGGACTGCCATCACGCAAGGTGATCGGGCAAGCCGGAATCCTTGACAGCTCCCGATTCGTGCACTTCATTTCTGAGAAGCTCGGCGTGGATATTTCCGAGGTCAAGGCAATGACGCTCGGGAGCCACGGTGACACGATGGTCCCCGTCCCGTCCCAGTGCAGTGTTTCGGG
>JAENVV010000030.1 GCA_016650365.1 Acidimicrobiia bacterium | reverse complement strand
GGGTAATTGGATGGCGGCTGACCGCGCATCGGACGGCGTTCGCTGCGGTCGTGACTGTGGCCACCGTCTTGATGGCTGAGCCCTTGGCATTGTGGGTTCACATCGACCACTTCGATTCCCACTTGGCGTACCTCAGTGTTGCAGCCACCGGCCTGGCGCTTCCGTTGATCTGGTTCCGCTGACACTGGCGTCAGGCTGTGAAAGGGGTGGCTCTGGTGCTCGTTCTGACCTACCCGACGGCGGTGATCCTCGAAGCGACCTTGATTGCACTCCGTCAGATCTCTGCCCCGATGAGACTCATCTGAGCTAGCACATGACGCTGGTCACTGTCGCTGTTCCACCAGGTCCGGCCCCGGCTGCTTGCCTCCGCGGTGGAAGCCGGACGGGTGTTCTACATCGCTGCGGAGGACCTGACATGACGGCTCCGGTCTGTGTCGACTGCGGCGACGACGCCGCCCGCTGGTGGGTGGCCTGTGCCCGGCGTGTGTCGCCGACTGCTACTGGATCGTCCGGCCGGCGGCGTTTCGCATGACGACACTGGAGAGCCTCTCCTGGCCCGAATGGTTCGAGATAGAGATCGGTCACTCCACCGATAATGCTCCGTCATGGTTCACCTAACGGTCAAAATCCCGAGGGGAAGCGTCCGGTTTGGGTCGACCTACTCCAGTCCGAGGATCTCAGTCGAAGACTCACCCGAACGGATGCGTTTCATCCAATTTCGCTCCGCCACCACAAGTTGCTCCACGGCGGCCAGTGCCTCCCCAGCCAAGTGTGATGGGACAACCGTGACTCCATCGGCATCACCCACCACAATGTCACCGGGCTTAACTACAACCCCACCACATTGGATCGAAATCCCGTGAGATCCCCGGAAACCCTTGTGGGGGCCAGCCGGGCAGGTGGCCCGGGCGTACACCGGAAATCCCCAAGCAGTGATCTCGTCGATATCTCGAATAGCGCCATCAATGACCGCTCCGACGATTCCTCGCTCGATGGCGGCGGCAGTCATCACCGCACCCCATACAGCCCGGGCAGTGCCGCCCTGCGCATCGACGACCAATACGGAGCCTGACTCGACGTCGACCATGGCTCGGTGGATGCTTGACGAATCTCCGGTACCGGTCATAACGGTGTGCGCCGGCCCGGCCATTCGTTCTCCGCACAGCCGATGGATGCCACCGTCCATCGCTCCGACCCGTCCCACGACGTCAGACAGGTTGGCAGTGCCAATCCCGCTCCAGGCGTTGGGATCGAAGTCTTGCGTGGAACTCAACCGTTATCCTTGTTGCGTACGACCGCGCCGAGACAAGAGACGTCGAGGTCGCCGAATCCGAGATCCAATCCTGCTCGGGTGAGGCTTCGCACAGCCTCCACGACACCTCCTGAGTGGAATTCCTCGCCAACCAGTTCCATGTCCTTGGCAGCCTGACGAAGCGAGAATCCCCCCTTCGGCGCGTCACCGACGATCGATTCAGCTCGGGCCGCTGCTATCGGAGAAATCCGCTCGATGACCGATGCGAATGTTGCGATATCCAGATCTGGATCGCGCTCATGGAGCCATGACAAGCTCTCTGATGCGGCGGCGATCACCGACACGAGGAACCCGTTGACAGCGAGCTTGGCTATCGACCCGCTCCCAATCGGTCCGAAGACAACGGTCCGCTTCGAAACCGCGTCGAACAAGCCCTGAAAGCGATCGAACAACGCCTGATCGCCGCCACCAAGGATCGTCAACTGGGCGTTTTCGGCCGGCTTTACAGAACCGCTGACCGGAGCGTCAAGAAACTGGAACCCTGCCCCGGCGACTCGTTCGCCGATGCGCTCAGCGGCCTTCGCCCCGATGGTCGACGACTGGATGAGTGCCGACCCCGGCTTCGCCCCACTCGCCCAACCGTTCTCACCAAATACGACCTCTTCGACGGCATCGGCGTCTGACACCATGACAAAGGCGACGTCAGCTTGTTCGCCGACGGCCTTTGGAGAATCGACCAGATCGACCCCCTCGGGTGGATCGACCGGCGTCCGGTTCCAGGCCCGAACTTTGTGCCCCGCTTTGGCGAGGTTGTGGGCCATCGGCTGTCCCATGGCGCCGAGGCCGATAAATCCAACGTCCATTCTGAATCTCCTTCGCTCAGCGAGGCACTTCTGTCCAGCTCAGGGACCAACAACCCGATTCCGAAGCTTGCCGAGGCCCTCTACTTCGCACTCGACCACATCGCCGGCGTGGAGGAAGCGGGGCGGGTCCATGACGAACCCAACCCCGTGCGGGGTTCCGGTCAGCATTACGTCACCGGGTTCCAATGTCATCCCTCGGGCGAGGAAGTAGATGAGGTGGTCGATCGAGAAAATCATCTCGGCCGTCGAGGAGTCCTGTCTCACCTCACCGTTTACCAGGGTTTTTACGGCGAGTGCCTGTGGATCTGGTACCGAATCGGCCGTCGTGATCCAGGGTCCGATAGGGCAATACGTGTCGAAGCTCTTGGCCCGAACCAGCTGCCCATCGGCCTTCATGCAATCGCGCGCTGACACGTCGTTGGCCACGGTATATCCGAAGACCACACTACGGGCGTCGGCCTCGGAAATGCCCTTGGTCTCTCGCCCGATAATTAGCGTAAGTTCGGTCTCATAGTCGGCCATCGAGGTCAGCTCCGGATCGACGACGATGTCATCTTCGGGACCGGTCAGCGAAGTGTTGGCCTTCACGAACAGGATGGGATTCGCGGGCGCTTTGGAACCTGTTTCCCGAATGTGATCGGCATAGTTGAGCCCGATCGCCATCAGTTTTCCCGGCGCGACTATCGGAGCCAGGAACGAGGGATCGACGAGTCCGCCTCCCATTGCACTGACGTCGAGAGCCGCCAGAGCGTCCGCGGCATTGACAAGCTCGGGCGTAGTCGTAACGTGAATACCGAGCGATCCAAGCTCGACCCAGGATTCGTCACCAGCCTGGACCACATATACAGGTCCGGTTGCCCCATTAACTCGTGCAATTCTCATAGCAGCTCCTCTCGATCTTAACCGGTGCCCTGGATCTCAAAGACCTCGGACTTTTGCCAGAACAGCAGCTTTCTCTCTGCCCATGCCACTATTCCGAACAGGATTAGGCCGATGACCCCGAGATAGACGATCAGGGCGAATACTCTATCTATTCGCAATGTCTGGGCTGAGAACCTGATCAGCTCGCCCAACCCATGACCTCCGCCCAGGTATTCACCGACCACCGCCCCGACCACGCTGAACACTGCAGCAGTTTTGAGTCCGGCGAAGATAAATGGCAGGGCGGACGGCAGCTTGAGCTTTCTCAGTGTCTGCCATCTGGTCGATTCCATCGACTTGAACAGCATCAACGTGTCGTCGTCCGCAGCGTACATACCCGCGGCCGTGTCGACGATCACCGGGAAGAAGGCGATGAAGAGGGCCATGACGATCTTCGAGGTGACGCCGAAGCCAAACCATGCCACGAAAACAGGGGCGAAGGCAACCTTGGGGAGAGCGTTGAAAGAGACCAGATAGGGCATTACCGCTTTCCTCCCCAACCTGGTTTCGCCAACGACAACACCCAAAACAAACCCTGCGATGGCTGCCAGAAGGAAGCCGAGAACGACCTCTTTTGTAGTGATCCACAGTCCCTCGGCGATATGTCCACCTGTGGCGATGTTCTTCGTCGCGTCCCACAGTTCTTCGAAGGTTTCTGCCGGTCCTGGCAGGAGAATCCTGGAGACGAACTCGAGTTCCGCGACGAGCCACCAGATTCCGAGCATGGCCAACCCCAACACTGTGATCGAAACCCACTGAGGAACCCGGTCAATCCATTTGCCCGAATACCACAGCGTCTCAGCATCGGACATTGCCACGGGTCCGGCTTGTTTTCCGGTCTTCGGAATCATGCTTCGCCTCCACCGTTGATTCCCATGTCGAGGCTATGACGTACCTGACGTACGAGAGCCCCGAACTCGGGAGTGGTCATCATGTCAAGAGTCCTTGGACGGGGAAGGTTTACATCAACTACGGTGGCGATCCGACCCGGACGAGCCGACATTACAAGTACCCGGTCGGCGAGAAAGACGGCTTCCGGGATCGCGTGGGTCACCATGAAGGAGGTGGCGTCTCGTTCGCGACAAATCCGTTGCAGTTCGACGTTCATGTACTCGCGGGTCAACTCGTCCAAAGCCCCGAAAGGTTCATCGAGCAGCAGAATTGCCGGTCCGGTTACGAGCATCCGGCAGATGGCGACCCGTTGCGCCATGCCGCCCGAGAGTTCAAACGGATGGACCT
The DNA here is from genome assembly GCA_016650365.1 of Acidimicrobiia bacterium. Taxonomy (NCBI): domain Bacteria; kingdom Bacillati; phylum Actinomycetota; class Acidimicrobiia; species Acidimicrobiia bacterium. The sequence goes on along the minus strand of JAENVV010000030.1, from coordinate 28,123 downwards.
GATCGAATCCCCCGAGGCCCACCAACTCAAGGAGTTGAAGGGCATCTTCCGACTTCTCTTTGGCCGCGGCCGTCCCCGACCTGATTTCAATTGGTAGCAAGACGTTCTCGATCGAAGTACGCCACGGAAGCAGCGTGGGCTGCTGAAACATGATGCCGATGTCCTGACGCGGGCCGGTCACCTCTATGCCGTTCAGCAGCATCTCGCCGGAGCTGGCCGGAATCAACCCAGCCATTATCTTCAGCAGGGTGGACTTCCCACAACCGCTAGGACCGATGACACTGGTGAAAGTGCCGTGGCGAAGGGTTATGTTGACGTCGTCCAGGGCCTTCAAACCGCGTTTGTGAAATGTCTTGGAGAGGTTCGTGATCCTGACGACCTCATCGTTGGCCGGGCGGGACTGTTGTCCCGCCCGGCCAACGGCATCCGTTGATTCGGTCATTCTCTTCTAGCTGCCCGCGTGGGCTTTTTCAACGAAGCTGTTGGTGAACGCCTTGCTCACATCCGGAGCCTCGTCAAGGGTGCCGTCGGCAACGAGGCTGTCGGCCCACGCTTGCCAGGCAACCGGGTCATACGTTCCCCATGGCAGACCGCCGAGTGGCTTGCTCACGACGATCGAAAGATCCAGCAACGCCCTGGCCAGTTCAGGATCAGTTGCCTCTTCCGGATTCATCTTCGCGCAATCGGCCTCGGCTGCGTCCGGGTTTGCCTCACCAAAGAGGGCTCCCTTGACCAAACCATTTACGAATCCCTGGACCAGTTCAGGATTCGAATCGATGAGTGATTGAGTCGTGGTATATCCATTCCCGAAGACGGTCTTGTATTCCGGCGGCGTGATCTCCAACAAAGGCAAGCCGCGGGCTTCGATGATCGCCATGTCCGGTACCGCTGCCGCATAGGCTTCGATTTCACCCCGCTCGAAGGCTGCAGTGGCAGGACCACCGTCTCCGACCGGGAGGAACTCGTAATCGACGCCTTCTTCGAGACCGGCCGCAGTGAGGATCGGTCGCACAAAGGTCACTTCAGATCCCTCTGCGGTCCCCACGCCGATGACAGTAGGAGCGCCATCGCCTTTGAGGTCTGCCGGTACTGTGTAGTCGGAATCTGCCAAAACGACGAGTCCGAACAGCGCCTGGGCGAAACCGTTGTAGATGGCGACAGGATCTTCACCGGCCGCCCGGGCGGCTAGCACCGGACCCGGACCAGGAATACCGAATTCGGCCTGGCCGGCAGCCATCGCCTGCAACACGGCCCCTGATCCGTCTACGGCCTCAAACGATGCGTCGATGCCTTCTTCTGCAAGGTAGCCCTCATAAATGGCGGTGCATAGGCTGAACCAGATCACTGCGGAGGGGTTGGGAGCCAGAACGGTGACTTTGGTCAATTCCGCGGCCGCTGCCGTTGTGGCAGTGGCGCCAGCCGTTGTGGTCGTATCACCGTCCGAACCACAGGCGGTAAACACCAGCGCCAATACAACGAGCAGAATAGTCAATGAACGTTTCCTCACGATTTCTACCTCCAGATAGGCTTTCGCCGTCGATCCTGTCCGGTGGATAGCGGCAAATTTCACACAGTCCGCTCCCAACAGTTCTGATACCTTACATTCATTCAATGCAGGATTTTGGGTCCGGGAGGCTCGTTTCAGGTTTTTCGGTGGCGAGGGAGTAGCGCCTGTCGCGTTATCAAGCACACCGCTGCCTGACCAAGCCCGGGAGGGGACACATGGATTCTGGGAGTTCATTATGTCGACCGCTTCGCCCTCTTCGTCGACTCAATGAGTGCGATACTTCGATGGAAAGGAGGGTTCTGTGCGCGATCGCGCTGCGAGCGGGCGATGCCTGGGTCGGGTTCTTTTGTCGCATAATCGGTCCTGCGTCTTGCGTTTGCTCCCCATGAAGACCAAGGCCGAGTACGAGCCTGACAAGATCCCACTTTCGGCAGCCGCCAAGGCCGTCGAACGCGCTCAGGCGTGCGTCGCCATCGCCAGCTGGGTCGTCACCTCACTGCCCTGATTGAGCACCACACCCCGTCTCCGTGCGGACTCGCCGCGGACTCCCGAACATGAAAGCCTCGGTCAGGACGTCGAAACTACCGGTCCGAAAAACCAGCGACCACTGCGGAGCGGAGGGAATAGGCGCAACCGTTTCTGCGTCTGCGAGACCGAATCACCGAGCGCGACCGATTCCCAGCTAGGCAAAGCCGTTTTGTCACCAGCAGCCGGCTTTTGATTTCCAGGTTTTGATTGTGCGGGCTCCAAGGAATGCAAGTACGTAGCCGGCATACGCAACGGATGGGGTGGGGGGATCTTGTGATCCGTCCAGCACCTGATAGGCGACGCGACGGTCCGGTGGAAAGAAAAGGTTGGCCGGCGCCGCCCAAAGGGGGTAGGGCGACGCCAGCCAGTGAAGCAAGGTACTGGGAATTGACCGCGTTGTGTGAGTCAGTCGGCCAGGGATTTGCTCAGACTGACTTCAATCGCCTCCCAGCATCAACCTCGCTTCACGTACACCTTATACCGCTGAGAGTGGTCTAGGTCGCATTTCGCGATACTTTCGGTGACCACAACGCGGATATCTGGGGACCGCTAACGTTCCCGGCTGATGGGAACCCGGATCATCTCAACCTCAGATGGCACGAACCGTGGAGCTTTTGCAGCGGGCGACTGGGGACTGTTTCTGTCCGTCGCCCTTATCTGGGGATCCTCGTTTCTATTCATTTCCATCGCATTGAACGATTTTGATCCTGGTTTGATCACCTGGTTGAGAGTGGCGTCCGGGGCGGCAACCCTGGCGTTGGTGCCGCGATCTCGCAAGCCGATTGAGCCAGAGGATCGTTCAAAGCTGTTGGCGTTGTCGTTTCTCTGGGTGGCGATTCCCTTCACGTTGTTTCCGTTGGCGCAGCAATACATCAACTCCTCCGTGACCGGGATGCTGAATGGGGCCACGCCGATTTTTGCAGCACTCGTCGCCAGCTTGCTCCTCAAACGACTGCCGCGCCTCGCCCAGGGGGGAGGTCTCATGTTGGGTTTGGTCGGGCTGGCGCTGATCTCGATTTCGTCTGGTGGACAAGGTAAGACTGCCTGGTACGGGGTGGTGATGGTGCTGGTTGCAACGCTCTGCTACGGCATCGCTCTCAACATCGCAACCGGTCTACAACAGAAGTACGGGTCTCTCCCTGTCATGGGTCGCATGTTGTCTCTCGCCACCATCTGGGTGTCGCCATTTGGACTGGCTTCCCTCGCAGGTTCCCATTTCTCGATGGCTGCTCTCGGGTCGGTGTTGTTCATCGGGGTGGTAGGCACCGGACTGGCCTTCGTGATCATGGGGAACCTGAGCGGCCGGGTAGGGCCGACCAGGGCCTCGTTTATTACCTATCTCATCCCCGTCGTGTCGGTGATCCTGGGCGTCGTACTTCTCGCCGATGAAGTCACGGGTGTGGCGGTGGTGGGAATTGGCCTGGTGATCGTCGGGGCGATCCTGGCCTCCAGGCGCGAGGCGTAGGCGCTAGGTTCTCGGGCATGGCCCATGTCGACACCGTCCGGGTTCGTTGGTCAGAAGTCGACCCGTACAACCATCTGAACCATGCTCTCTATCTGACCTTCTTTGAACAGGCCCGGATTGATGCCCTCGCCGAGATCGGATTCTCGATGGGCCAGCTCCAGGCCCTGGGATGTCAGATCGTCGTCACGGAGGTCGCCGTGAAGTTCCTCAAATCGGCGTTGGGCGGCGACGACGTCCGAATCGAAACGGAAATGATTGAGACCCGGCGGGTCAGCACGAGTTGGCGCCAGCGCATGTACCGCGACGACGAGCTGTTGGCAACCATCGAGCTGACCGCCGCGATCACTGATCTCGGTGGCAAACCCCGCCGGCTTCCTGATGGTTTCGCCGAGGGGCTCGCCTTAATCGCCGGTGATCACGAGCCGCGGTAAGCAGGCGCCGTGGGGAGGACAAGTTCCGGTCCTGCCGTGCCGCGAGTTGCGTTGTGAAGTCGAGCGAGTTCATCGACATGCTGGTCGAGGAAATCATCGGCGACGTTCGGATCGTCGCCTAGCAGTGCGGTGGCCAGGCGAGCTCATGCCCCACTGACGATCACCATCTCGTTCCCTTCGGGGTCGGCGACCCGCCAGCGATCCTCCGACTCCTCAAGGAGCCGGCCACCGGCTGCGACGATCGTGGCGAGACGCGTTTGCGCGTGGTCCAACGGCACAGCGAGCTCGAAGTGGATGCGGTTGCGCTGCCGGCGCCGCTCCGTCTCCGAAGCGTCGAGCTCTTGGAACACCAGCACCGGGTTCAGCTGCCGCGGATCGTGGATGTCGCTGACCCCGGCTCGCCGGTCGTGGGTGTATCCGAGTGCGGCGACCCAGAACGCGCGGACCGCGGCGACGTCGGCGGCGTCGAGGACGAGCTGGGCGAAGCGCGGCAGCCCCTGATCCGCAGTGGCCCCGAGTTCGCGGGCAGCGGTCTGGAGGTTTCCGGCGAGGTCGGTGAAGTCGAGCTCGAGGCCGTGGGCGTCGTCTTCCCACTGGTCCTTACCGCTGTCGATGATCACGAGCCCGGGGCGCAGGTCGACCAGCAGCGGGAAGCCCGTGTCGTCGGCCAGCGCCGCTGCTGCGGCGGCCAGGTCACGCTGCTGCGTCGGCGAGGTGGTGCGGTAGCACGCCATCGCGCTGAACACCGCCTGCCAGTCGGCTGTCCCGATCGTCTCGCCCGAGCGCCTGGCCCGGCACCAGGTCGACCTCGTTGCCGTCGGGGTCGGTGTGGCAGACCCCGAACGGTCCGGATGCCTCACCAAGACTCGCCTGCTCGACCGCCGCGGCCGGCCGCACCACGTCGAGGTGGATGCGGTTTCGAAGCGGCCGCGGCTCCGTCGACTGCCGGATCCGTATCGCGGGGTCGCGCCGCAACGGATCCGCCAAACCGCCGTCCTCCCCAGGCGCGTAGTCGAGCACGCGCTGCCAGAACCGCCTCACCACAGTCGGGTTCGCGGATTCGAACACGACGCTCAGGTGCTGCAGCACGGCAGGGTTCGCGGCCAGCCCGAGATCCCGCGCGGCCGCCGACACCGCCTCGGCGTGCCCGTCTGAGTCGAGGCGCACCCGCATGCCCGTCGCGCGCAGGTCAACCACGATCCCGGGCGATAGCTCCACGATGCGCCCGGCCAGCGCAGCCCCCTCGATCAGCGAACGCGCGTCGAACCATGCCGTCGCAACGCCATCGACCACCCGCCAATCCGTTCCCATCTCTGTCATACCCGGCACTCTAGAGCCCATTCCGGACGATCTCCTTCCGGATAGTGATCATGTCACGGCCGGGGCATTGATGGACGCCGTGACCAATCCCGCTGAGCGTCTCGCGCAACGGTCTTGTGCTGGTCAGGCTCCGCGTGCAAGGTCTCTGAGGAGAGGATTGACGCTCTCGGCATTGACGGCGATACCGGGTGTGGTCGACATCCGTCGATCATATATCGCTGTCAGTTCGACAGGTCAACGACTCCGGTAGGGTCGATGGAGATAAGAATCTCTTCTCCGGGAGTGAAAGCCGTGGCGGTGGTAAACGTGAGCCGTCTCCCGGAAGCGGTGGTCGTGACCAGGCGGTAGCGCCCCTCGTCGAACGACACCGACTCGATGGTGGCAGGTTCGCCCTTAGGATCGATCGAGATTGCTTCGGGCCGGACCAGCACTTTGCCTCTTTGGGGATCGTCGACAATGTTGGTCATCCCCAAAAAGCGGGCTGTCCATTCGTCTGGCGGTTCCCTCCACAGTCTGTCGGGGGCGGCGCAGGCAACGATTCGACCGTTACGCATTACTGCCACACGGTCGGCCAGTCCGAACGCCTCACCTTGGTCGTGTGTCACGACGATGGTCGTTAGCTCCCGCTCTCGAAGCATGTCGGCCAGTTCGTCGATCAGCCGGGTTCGCAGCTCCCGATCCAATGAGCCGACCGGCTCATCAAGTAGAAGTAGTCGAGGTTTGGGGGCCAACGCCCTGGCCAAGGCAACTCGCTGTTGCTCGCCGCCCGACAGCGACGATACCGCCCGTTTTTCCATTCCGGACAGTCCAACCCAATCCAGGGAGGTCCCCACTTTCGAAGCAATCTGATCGTCGGGAACGCCCTGCATTTCAAGCCCAAACCCCACATTTCTACCAACCGTACGGTGCGGAAAGAGCGCATAGTCCTGGAACATGAAGCCAAAATTGCGAAGGTGCGGCGGCACGTTTGTCAGGTCCTCGCCAGCCCACTTAACGACGCCCTGGGTGAGCGGAACCAGCCCGGCGATCACTCTCAGCAGTGTGGACTTTCCCGCTCCGCTTGGCCCAAGCAACCCGACGATCTCGCCATCCGCAACCTGCAGATCGACGTCATGGACGATGGTGACTCCGCCTAGGGCTGCCGAGACGTCTCGTAGGTTCAGCATTAGAGGTCCCCTGCCCGATACCCATCGATAGCCAGAATCACGACTGCCGTAACCAGCATCAGAATGGTGCTCATAGCCATCGCCTTACCGAAACTTGCCTCGGCCGGCCGAGCGAGAAATCGGAAGATAGCCACCGGCAAGGTTGGTGCGCTCGGACGGGCGATAAAACTGGTTGCTCCAAACTCGCCGAGCGAGACGGCGAAGGCCAATCCTCCACCGGCGGCGAGTGCCTTGGCGGCGATCGGGAAATCGATCTTGCGGAGCACCTGGCGCGGAGACGCCCCCAGGGTGGCGGCCGCCTCGCGCAGATGATTGCGAATCGATGCCAAAACCGGAACCGTGGTTCGGACTACGAACGGGATCGCTACGAGGGCGTGGGCGATCGGCACCAGCATGGTTGATGTCCTCAGGTCGATTGGCCAATCGAGCGCGACGATGAAACCAAATCCGATTGTCACCGCGGAGGTCCCGAGCGGGAGCATAAGCAAGGTGTCGAACCATGTTGAGGTTCGGCGGGCGGCGATGACGACCGAAGCCAAACCGCCGATGAGTACCGCCAGGGCCACGGCTGCGAGGCCGAACCGCAATGAGTTACCAATGGCGGTAGCGGGCGTGACAAGGAAGGCCGAGTCCGGGTTCGTCAATGCAGCGTAGTTGGCGAACCCGTAGCCATTGGCGGTCGTGAAGGATCGAACGACCAGCGTTACCAATGGTCCCAGTTCGCCGATCAGGGCGGCACCGATAATCCCAAACACAACCGTGCGCTCTTTCCACCCGGTTGGGGCTGGTAGTCGTCCCGTCCGGACAGCCTGTTGGGTTTGGCGCTTTCGCTGCCAACGGGCGTATACGGTCAGCACCACGGTCACGCCGATGAGTTGGATAACGGCCAGGGTGGCGGCCCCCTGGAGATCGAGGAGGAAGTAGCGGCGCCAAACCGCCACCTCGATGGTTGAGTACCGGATACCGCCGAGGAGCAGAACTACTCCGAAGGACGTGAATGAGAACAAGAAGACGATGGCGCTGGCTGCGGCGATGGCCGGACGGAGCAATGGGAGGGTGACCGTCCGAAACGCCGTCCAGCGATTGGCGCCCATGGTGCGGGCTGCCTCAACAAGGCGGTCGTCGATGGACTCCCACATGCCGCCGACTACACGCACGACGACCGCCAGGTTGTAAAAGACGTGGGCGATCAGGATGATCCAGACGGTTTCGACGAGGGGCAGCGCTGAGGTGCGTCCGAACAACACCATGAACGCAGCTGCCACTACCACCGTGGGCATTACAAACGGGATGGTCATGGCTGCTCGGAGTAGTCGTCGTCCCGGGAAGTCGAATCGACTGAAGGCCCATGCCACCGGCATGCCAAGCAGCACGGTTAGGACGGTCGAGGCCGCGGCTTGCCAGACGCTGAACCACGCCACCCTCCCGATCCGGGCCGTCTGGAGTATCTCAGCCCATGAGCGTCCGTCGCCGGACGTCAGACTCACCCACAGAATCGAGACGAGCGGATAGACGAAGAAGTACGCCAAAAACAGCGTCGGGATGGCTACGAGCCACCTTAGGGAGCGGCGATTTGGGTCCACTCGTCAATCCATCGGTCGCGATTGGCGTCGATCGTTTCGGGGTCCATGGTCAGGGGGTTAGAAGGAATCTCGGTGTAGTCGACAAACTCGGTAGGTAGCGCCGCGTCGGTGCGGGCAGGGAAGACGAACATGTTGAGAGGGATGTCTTCCTGGAAGTCCTTGGACAGCATGAAGTCCACGAGCTTCCGGGCGGCCTCGGAGTCCTTAAGGATTCCGGCGTACTCGACCTGGCGGAAGCAGCCATTGGTGACTGTGGCAGTCAACGCTTCGTCAGTCGGTTCCTCAGCAAAGATGACGCCGGCCGGTGGTGAAGAGGCGTAACTGACCACAATCGGCGATCCGGTTCCTCCGCCGCCCGTGAAGTTGGTGTAATAGGCGGTCTCCCAGTCTGGGGCAATGACCGTTCCGTTGGCGAGCAGGTCCGTCCAATAGTCTTGCCAGCCATCCTCGCCGTATTCGACGATCGTTGCCAGTAGGAACGCCAGGCCTGGCGAGGAAGTCGCCGGGTTCTCAACAACGAGCATGTTGGCGTAGGCAGGCTGGAGCAAATCATCAAGGCCCGCGGGGGGAGCGACCTCGGAAAAGGCGGACTTCTCATAGTTCAGGCAAACATCACCGAAGTCGATGGGAGTCACCCGTGCGTCCGTCACCAGGGAAGGGTCGACGTTGGAGAGGGCAGGGGATTCATACGGCACGAACAGGTCGAGTGCCCGGGTTAGCAACGTGTTATCGACTCCGTACAGAACATCTCCCGTCGGATTGTCCTTGCTGAGAACCGCCTGCGTAACGAGGGATCCACCATCACCGCCTTCGAGAACCGTGACCTTAATTCCGGTCTCAACAGTGAACGCGTCCAACGTTCCCTCAGATAGGGCGAAAGAGTCGTGGGTGAGTAACACGAGTTCGGCCGGTTCGTCGGTGGTGGTTGTCGAGCAGGCGGCCAGGACGAAGCTGGCGACGATGACGGTGGCAAAAAGTTTCAAGTTCGATCCTCCTCCGTTGGAGGATGAGGATCCCACTTGTGATGAGGTTTCCACACGCTTCCTCCGCTGGCATGATCCAGTTCAGGTTCTGCGGGTCGGAAGCGACGTTGTCAGCTTCCCTCTCAGCTCGTTGGCCCGAGCTCCCCGGAGTGGTTATGACGTGAGTCTAGGCGCAAGTTCAGCTTTCATGGTTGAGCCTCTCTCCAATGTACGGTATGGAGCGTTCCAGGGTACATTCGTCGCATGAAGCAGAACTCGCGCCTTGATCAAATCCTTGATCGGACCCTTCTCTTTAGTTTCACGTCTGTGGGGTACGGGCTTCGCAAAGGCAACTTCAAGCCGTTGCCCAGAATCGAAGGTCGCAGGATCGTGGTGACCGGGGCGACCTCGGGCCTCGGTTTGGTGGCGGCGCGTGAATTAGCCGACCTCGGGGCAGCGGTCGTGCTGGTGGGCCGCAACCAGGCGAAGGCGGCAGAAGCAGCTCGCCAGATCCAGCGAATCACGGGAAACGAAGCGATCTCTGTCGAATTGGCCGACCTCAGCCTGATGGCCGAGACGCGCGCCCTCGCCGACCGACTGACAGCCGGTCCGCCCATTGACGCGTTGATCAACAACGCCGGGGTCCTGGTAGCCGCTCGAACCGAAACGTCAGAGGGTCTCGAACTTACCCTGGCGACGAATCTCTTGTCCCACTTCTTGTTGACGGAAACGGTACTGCCGCACATCAAGGACGGCGGTCGGATCATCAACGTATCGTCAGGGGGGATGTACTCGCAGCGAATCCGGCCGGCTGATTTGCAGTTCAAGACCGGTGAGTACACGGGGACGGCTGCCTACGCTCGGACGAAACGGGGACAGGTCATCCTGACCGAGATCTGGGCGGAGAGCCTGGCCGATCGGCGGATCACGGTGAGTGCGATGCACCCGGGCTGGTCGGATACGCCCGGAGTTTCCGACTCGCTCCCGGCCTTCTCAAAGCTCATTGGGCCATTGTTGCGGTCCCCAGAAGAGGGGGCGGACACAATGGTATGGCTGGCATCGACTGACGAGGAGGTCCCATCGGGGAAGTTCTGGTTGGACCGTACACCGAGGATCACCCACATGGCCGACAAGACCAGGGAACGGCCCGAAGATCGGATGGCCCTCGTCGAGGGCCTTCGTAGACTGGCCGAGCTTTAGTTTTTCGAATCCAGGGCAGTTTTCAATCCGTTGACGGCGTCGCTACCGAGTTGGTCGAGGTCTTTGCGAACGAACAGCGTGCCAATCTTGGCCAGTCCTTTGAATGTGAGATCGGCCGTGTAACGGATTTCTGTCCCCGTGGCAGTCTCGGAAAACTCCAGGGAATCGACCGCTGACAGGATGTCACCTTCCCCGGCCAGCACGAGACGATGCGGCTTGTCAAGCGTGGTGATCGTATACGTCATTTCGCTCTCGCGACCTTTGAAGGTCGTTACGAGATCAAAAGCTGTTCCGACTTTGGCTGGAGCGCTCGATGCCTTTTTCGCTCGGACGACGCCCGGGTCCCAGTCTTGGGTGTTCGCGAACTCAGCGGTGTAATCAAAGGCAGCTTCGATGGGGGCAGAGACCGTAATCGTCTCTTTTAGCTGAATCATGGATATCCTCTCGTTTGCCCTATCTATACGGGGCTGAATGGCGTTGCGGATCGCCAGTATGGTGGGTAACACAACAGAGCTTGGAGAAGTCCTAGGCTTTATTGAACGACTCAACCAAGGAACCATCATGGCAAGCGCTTCCTATTCGATAACGTTGCGGGTGATTACCGATTCGACCGACCAACTTGCTATTGGTCGGGTGACGACTGCAATTGGTGAGGCAGAGGGTCAAGTGGTGGCCTTCGACTTTGTCGAGACCGACGAACGGGGATCCGTTATCGATGTGACGGTCAACGCCTCGAACTCGGACCATGCTTTGGCCATCAGTGCCGCAGTCGAAGCTGTCGAGGGAGCCACGGTCCACAAGGTTTCCGACCGCACCTTCCTTATGCACCTCGGAGGCAAGATAGAAGTCCGCTCCAAAGTTGATCTACGTAACCGCGATCAGCTGTCGATGGCGTATACCCCGGGCGTGGCTCGGGTGTCCATGGCGATTTACGAGAACCCGGAAGATGCTCGGAATCTCACTGTCAAAGGGAACATGGTTGCCATCGTGACCGACGGCACTGCCGTTCTCGGCCTCGGTGATATCGGGCCCCTGGCGGCGCTTCCGGTCATGGAGGGCAAAGCAGCCCTGTTCAAGCGGTTCGCCAACGTCGATGCGTTCCCGATTTGTCTCGACACGAAGGACACAGAAGAGATCATCCGCACGGTGCAGCTCATCGCGCCGGTGTTTGGTGGGATCAACCTGGAGGACATTGCCGCTCCCCGTTGTTTTGAGATCGAAGAGCGCCTGCGGGAACTGTTGGACATCCCGGTGTTTCACGATGATCAGCACGGGACCGCCATTGTGGTGGTCGCCGCCTTGCGCAATGCGCTCAAGGTAGTTGGCAAGACGTTTGACGAAGTGGTTGTTTCCATGTCTGGTGCCGGCGCGGCAGGAGTAGCCATCGCCAAGATGTTGCTGGCTGAGCACGTCAAGGACATCATCGTTTCTGACTCCAAGGGCATCATCCACAAAGGCCGTGAACTGGTCGACAACTCCAAGCTTTGGATGGCCGATAACACGAACAAAGCCGGGATGACCGGCGGCATCCTGGAGTCCCTTGACGGGGCGGATGTGTTCATCGGTGTTTCGGCGCCGAACTTGTTCGACGCCAAAGAGATCGCACGGATGAACGACAAGGCGATCATTTTCGCTCTCGCCAACCCGGACCCGGAGGTCGACCCCGTCGAAGCCCGCAAGTATGCAGCGGTGGTGGCGACCGGGCGATCGGACTATCCGAATCAGATCAACAACGTATTGGCGTTCCCCGGTGTATTCAGAGGTGCACTCGATGCGCGCGCCTCGGAAATCAGTGAGGCCATGAAGTTGGCGGCTGCCAAGGCCATCGCCGAAGTGGTAACCGATTCGCAACTGAGTCCTGTCTACATCATCCCGTCGGTATTCAATGGCGATGTCGTGATCGAGGTCGCCAAAGCCGTCCGCGAAGCTGCCCATACCGATTAAACCGAGTCAGAAACCGGGCGGAAGGTCGGCGCTTGGGGTGAAGGTGGCCTAGTGTCGAGGGTGGAAAGGCTATTGGATGTGGACCGAAGTTTCGGCGACTGTCCCCTTGTCGCCGGCCAAGGCATTTGAGGTATTCACCCACCAGATCAACACCTGGTGGCCTCGTAACGGTGTGTTTCCGTACAGCTTTGCCCCGAAGGGCACTGCAGCCGAGCACATCTGTTTCGCCCGAAACGAGCGCCTGCATGAACGGTTCGCCGATGGCACCGACCACACGATCGGTGAGGTCCTCGAATGGGATGCTCCCAACCGGATCGTGCACGAGTGGAAGGCGCCGGATTGGTCAAATCCCACCATCGTGACCATCACGTTTGAGCATGTGGGTCATCATTGTTTGGTGACCCAGCGCCAGGACAGCTTCGATGAGGCGGGGGTGGCTGACTTATTGCCATATTACGACATCGGCAATCGTCAGATATTCGCCTCGTACGTTGCTCACTGCAACGCCATTCATGAGCTTCAGATGCTGTCGGCGGATGGACCGATCGGAGCTGCCAGGCCCGCCACAATGTGAGCGTTTGGCATTCGACCAAATACCTCCGGGTCGACCCGGAGTTTGAGTGAACGGGACCCTCCACCCACGATCACCCGCTGAACATTCATCACCGCTTCGTCGACATAGACCGGCACGTCTGCGGAAATTCCGAACGGGGTAACCCCGCCGATCATCATCCCGGTCGCCTCGACGGTTTGTTCGGCGGAGGCAAACGATAGTTTTTTGACCCCCATGGCATCGCGAACCGCCCGGTTGACGTCGAGGCGAGTACTGGCCAGGGCCAGACACAACCCGAATTGCCCTGGAGGTCGCTTTGAGGCGATGAGTATGGCGTTGGCTGATTCTTCGAGTCGGAAGCCGTAGGCCGCGCAGAAGTCGGCTGTGTCAGCCAGACTAGGGTCGCAGTCGAGTGTCTCGTAGTCGGCTCCGAGGGCCGTGAGGTGGGCGATGACTTCGTTCACGGGCCTGATTGTCCCACAGGTTGTGATTGCGCTGGGTCGAAGGACGGACGGCTAGCGCCGCCTCGGTCTTCCTTTGGAGCCTCGGCCCTGGCTCCTGGCGAGTTCCCGTTTGGCCCGCTCATCGGCCCGCTGCTGGGTGTCTTCCGCTTCAACAACCAGATCGCGCCATCGCTCGTATCGCAACGGGTCCACCGCTCCCGATTCGACGGCCGCCAGGATGGCGCATCCTGGCTCCGAAGTGTGCGAGCAATCGTTGAATCGACAGTCGGCCGCCAGGTCGGTTACATCATCGAACAGGGCATCGACTGCATCAGGATTGCCAACCATCCCGATCTGGCGGATGCCGGGACTGTCGACGATGCAACCGCCGGTGGGGACGGTGTGGATCTGTCTGGCGGTGGTCGTATGGCGCCCCTTCCCGTCTCCTTCCCGAACCGTCCCGGTTTCGGCCGCATCGGTGCCAAGCATGGCATTGACAATGCTGGACTTACCGGCCCCCGACTCCCCGATCAGCACGGCTGTTTTGCCGGCGGTGGCATCCCGCATTTCGGCGATGCCCTCACCGGTCGTCGCAGAAACCTCCAGGATGGCCAACGTGGGATGGAGCGTTTCCATCTCTTTTCGAATATCGGCGAGGTCAGTAGCGAGATCGGTTTTCGAAAGAACCAGGATGGGGGCGGCTCCGGCGTCCCATGCCAGGCTTGCCAACCGGTCAACCCGACCGGCCGGGAGCGGACGATCCAGCCCGCAGACCGCGAACACGACGTCGACGTTGGCTGCCAGCACCTGGTCACCCGTGCCTCGAACGTTGGGTCGGGTGAGCAGCGATGAACGCTCTGCCAGAGCTCCGAATCGTCCCCCGTCTACGGTGATCCAGTCTCCAACGACGATGTTGGCGCTGGAATTATCGACAGGAATGCGAATGATCCCCTCAGCGGTTTGAACGGTAAGAACTTTGGCGTCGTGGCGGATCACCCGCGCTGGTTCGCCGGGACGCCCGGCGAGGAGTCGCTCCCAGTGGTCGGACCAGCCGAGGCCGGTCAGCGGATTAGTCACAGATGGAACTCACGTTCATGGGTTCAACGATAGAGACATCGGGAGCCGGGCACGGCAGGTTTATTCATGGCCGTTCGTATTGGACGAATGGCGTGAGCTTGCCGATGCGGTCATAGAGTCGACGACCGGCCGTGTTGAACTCTTGAGTCAACCAATAGACTCCGGCCGCTCCAGCCAGGTCGGCCTGTTGGTATACCGCCTCGATCAGAGCCCGTCCCAGGCCCGTGCCGCGCCCAGGTTCGTCGACATAGAGGTCTTCGAGGTAGCACGTATCAGCCGTGGTCCACGTGTCGCGATGGAACAAGAAATGGGCGAGTCCGCCGAGTCCCGCTTCAGTTTCAATGACGAGACAGGAAAACTCGTGGGCGTCATCGGACAACAGGCGGGCAAATGTGGTGGCATACACAGCGTCCGGGACAGTTGTCTTGTAGAAGTCGAGGTAGGCCGTCCAGAGACGTCGCCACTCTGGCCAGTCGCTCGCCTGCAAGGGGCGAATTGACGTGTGCATATCCAGAACATAGCCACCAAGGGCCAACGCCGTGGCTAGTTGCCTGCCGCGGCTGCCTCGTTGATCCAGGCATCGACGAAGTCGCGGTTGTTCGCGATCCACTCGGACGCCAGGGCGTTGACATCGTCGTTGCTGTTGCGTCCGCCATCCTGTTCGATATTTGCGAGCGAAACGTCGACGATCGGGAGCTTGACGAGTTCCAACAGTTTGGCGGCAGCCGGGTTCTCGACCAGGAAGTCGTTGTTGGCAGTCACCTGAATGTCAGCTGCAATCCACCCGAGTTGGCACGTATCTGCGCCGGCTGCAGCCGGACAGACATCCGCCCCGAGGTTGGCCGTTCCGGGCCGCTGGTCGTGGGACTCGCCGCCTTCCTGGTTGGTCGGGTTGGAGTCGTCGATGACTTCGTCGACCGCTAGCCAGTAAACGTTGGTACCCGGAATGAGCTTCGTAATAGGTGCGCTGGGCGTCCAGGTGTAGATAATCATCGGCTCGCCGGCTTGTGCCTTTGATATTGCCTCACCAACCATGGAATCGTAATCAGCGATCATCTGGCGGATGTTCTCCCAACCGGAAAAAGCAATCTGGTTCGCGATGACGTTGTCGCAGGTGTAGGTCTCCGGGCAGCCGTAAATGTCGGCGATGCCATTTCCGGGGACCGGGTCGCCGGCGTCGAAGGCAGCCAGGATCTCCGGATCATCATTGATCTGATCGAGATGGGTGACGCCGTATTCGTCGGCGAAGGCCTTGGTGATCAGATAGCCCTGCAGCCCGCCGGCCATCATTTCCTCACCCACCACGCTGACATGGTCGCCGACCTTCGTTCCGTCAGGCAGTTCGGTAGCGAGCCAGCTCGCGTGGCCCGGGTACCAGCTGTTGACCCAGAAGTCGAAATCGTGCTGGGCCATACCGAGGTACGCCGTCGACGGGCTAAGTTCGAGCTCGGATGGGTCTGAGACGATGTAGCCAAGCTCTTCTAGGAGTTGGCGGTACACAGCTGCTTGGAAATAGCCGGACGACCAGTTGGCGCGCGCCATGGTCAGCTCGATTCCTTCGCCAGGCTTGGCGGCGGAATCGTCTTCCGTGGTTTCGGGTGTGGAGGCGTCTATAGGATCGGCCGCCCCGAGGGTATCACCGGTTGTGACGGTGGTTCTGGCGGTTGATTGACCTCCGCAGGCTGCGGCCAGTAACGCTAGAACTGCTAGCAACGCCAGGAGCTGTCTGCACTTGGTCAAATGGGTTGTCTCCTCAGTTGGCGTCCACCGGGTGAACGCCGGTTTGGCCGAAGGCGTACTGGTTGGAGTGCAGGCTACCGGCGGTCCCGAAATTAGGCCGAACGAGGCTGTCCGGTTGACCACAAAGCGTGGCAGCTATTTCTCTTCCGGCCCGGATTCCGCAACGTCGTGGAGCATGATCTCGGCGGTGGGTTCGTCAGCCGTGGCATTGAGTCGTTCGATGACCCTGCTCCGGCCGCCCGTGGTGCCGAATGCCGTAATGACATCGCCGGCCATGAGCGCAGTATCACCCGTTGGCACCATCACCGCTCTACCCCTCCGAACCGATACAAGGGTGCAACCTTCGGGCCATGGAACGACGCGCAGTGGTTGTCCGTCGGCCACGGATCCGGGCGGAATGCGGAAGTCGAAGAACGAAGCCCCCGGGTCGGTCCGTTGCCGGAACCGCTGACGGTCGAGACTTTGGCCGGTGCTGGATGCCAGACCGATGTGGTAGGCCTGAACTGCCCCGTCCCGGCCGAAAATGCCGACCAGCTTGTTCGGGTTGTCGTTGGCGACAACCGGGAGTCGCCCGACGCCTAGAGCGGCCATGCGCTCGAGTGCTACCGATACATGGGTGTCGGGGGTCACCGTTACGGGCCGGGTCGTCATCGCCTCCCGGGCGGTTGGCTTGTCTGGGGTGGCCCGCGCCCGAACGATGTCGGTCACTGTCAGGATTCCGACCAGCCGGTCCTTGTCGACTACCGGAAGTCCGTGGTGACGGTATTGGTCAAAAACAGCACTGGCTTCGTCGAGGGTGTAGGTCGGAGGTACGGAGCGCGGCGGAGCCATGACCTGGCGCACGCTGACGGTGTCGAGTAAGTCGACTTCCGTGGTCCGGACGAGTCGAATTCCTCGTCTCACGAGCGGCATGGTGTAGGCGCTCTCGGGGTGGATACGGTCAACGACTGCCGTTGCCAGAATCGTTGTCAGCATGAGCGGAAGCACCAGGCCGTATTCGAGTCCAGTTACTTCAAACACGATCAGGATCGCCGTCAATGGGGCTCGTCCGACAGCCGCGAAGGTGGCCGCCATTCCGACGACCGCGAATGCTCCCGGATTGAGGTAGGAAAAGCCCCAGATCGGCGCCACGAAGAGAGCGAACGAGGCGCCAAGCGTCGCACCGATGAAGAGACTGGGGAAGAACGCCCCACCAGACCCTCCCGACGAAAGCGTGATGGACGTTGCCAGCACCTTCAGCGCCATTATGGCCAAGAGGGTGTACCAAACAAACGAACCCCCGGTCGCGGCGCGGAGGACTTCGTTGATGAAGTCTTGCCCGGTCCCGAGGATACTTGGCTCAATGACGCCGAGCCCCGCCACGATCAGACCAAAGGTGATTGGACGCAGCCAGCTTCGTTTGGCGATCCATTCGGGAGGACGCTCTGCTCGGTCGAGAAGTTTCAGAAACGCCCAGGCGACCGGTACCACCAGAAGGCCGAGAATCGCGTAAAGGAATAGCTCACGTGGGTCATTGAGTAGGTAGAGGGGAGCACGCAGTGCTGCTTCTTCAGCACCGACCAGGCTCCGGGTGGTGACGGCCGCGGCCACCGACGCAACCACGACGGAGCTGAGGTGTCGGGTCGCGAAGTTTCCGAGGATGACCTCCATGGCGAACAGCATGCCGGCGATAGGGGCGTTGAAGGCGGCGCCAATTGCGGCCCCGGCTCCTGCGGCGACCAGGCTCTTGACCTGGTCCTCGGTAAGGCCAGTATGGCGGGCGATCGACGATCCGATAGTGGCGCCGATCTGCACGATCGGACCCTCCCGGCCGGCCGACCCGCCACCGCCAATGGACAATGCGGTCACGAGGATCTTGTAGAATAGGGACCGGGTAGGCAAATAGCCCGAGTGCAGGGCCAGCGCAGCTGTGGCTTCCGGGACGCCGTCGCCGATGGTGTCGGGAGCGAATCGTTTTGAGATCGTGTGAGCCGCCCACAGGCCGAGAGGAAGGGTGATGAGAACCAGGTATTTGCCGGCTCCCCACCCTTCGCCAAGTCGGCCGAGCGTTTCAGAGAGCCCGTCGGTGGACCAGATCAACACTGCCGCGGCCGCTCCGACCAGGACCCCGACCACGACAGACACGCCAAGGAATGCCGCGGTGTCTCCGGTGGTACTTAAGGCGGGCCCGGCCTCGTCTCGCTTGGGCTTGTTAAGGAATCGGCTAACCATCAGAACATAGGGTAGAGCAAGACATGTGGGCCGAATCGTCTTGCGAGCAGTATCGCAATCAGATCGTTTTTCGACGACCCGCGGCTGGCGGGCTAGCGTTCGCGTTGCGATTCCGGCCGTGCGTGAGCGCGATCGACTTGGGAGTTGTAGTTTAGGTGCCGCATCTGCCTGGCTGGATGCATACAAGAAGGGACTATTTATGAAACGAACCACTAAATGGCTTGTTCTGCTGGTTGTTTTGTCGGTGTTGGCCGCCGCTTGTGGGGGAGATTCTTCGACCACCACCGTGGCCGCGGTTGACACGCCCGACACAACGGCAGCAGCACCGACCACGACAACCGGGTCAACCGATACAACGGTGCCTGCCGAACCTGCAGGTCCGAAAACGATCATTATCGGAACGACAGACTCGATCGCCGGACTTGACTCTGCCGACGCCTACGCCATTCACGACTGGGAACTCCTCCGGAACATCGGAGAGGCTTTGCTTAGCTTTGCTCCAGGTACGACCGACATCGTTCCCGGTTTGGCGAGTGACTACTCGGTAAGTGATGACGGACTTGTCTATACGTTCAATCTGCGAGATGACATTTTCTTTGGCGACGGTACCGAGTTGGACGCCAACATGTATGTTGATCATCTCACCCGCATGCTTACGCTTGACGGATCCGGCGGCGTCGGTGGTGCGCTTGGCACACCATTTATCGAGTCCTATCGGGCCGTCGACGACCGCACGGTGGAGATCACCCTGAAGGATGCTTTCGGTTACTTCCCCCAGGTCGTGACCGGTGCACCGTATATGCCTATGCACCCTGATTTTCCGTTGGATGCCCTCGTCGAGTTCCCCGACGCGCCGGTCTACGGTGTCGGCGTGTGGATGATCACCGAGTATGTTCCAGGGGAGCAGACGGTATTGGAGCCGAACCCGTATTACGCCGGTTCCGCTCCTGCTCCGAAGGTCGACCGAATCATCATCCGCTACTTCAACGACGCTCCGACGATGGCCAAAGCCATCGAAACTGTTAAAGACGGCAGGGGTGAGATCGATATTGCCTGGCGGACCATCGGCCAACCAGATCTGCTGGCGGAACTCGAAGGCGTCGACGGTCTGACTGTGGGCACCGTTCCCGGCGGTGGTGTGCGGTTCATGGTTATCAATCATCAACTGGCACCCACTGACAATGCGGATGTGAGAAAAGCCCTCGCGGCGCTCGTCGACCGTGACGAAATCTCCGACCGGGTCTATGCCGGAACTGCCGAACCGCTCTATTCGATGATCCCCGTCGGCTTCCTTGGAGCCAATGAGGCGTTCGACGATGTGTTCGGTGCTCCCGATATTCCGGCCGCTCAGGCGTTCTTGACGGCGGCGGGCTATTCGGAGACGAATAAGCTTCAGCTCCAGGTCGCGTATCCGCCAGAGCACTACGGTGGCACGGCAGCCGACCTTATTCAGCTCCTCAGCGAGCAGTATGAGGCGTCCGGCATGATCGATGTTGAGATCATCTCTCAAGAGTGGTCAACCTACATCGGGGCCGTCATCGGAGGCCAGGACTATGCGGTTTCGCTGTTGGGCTGGTTCTTCGACTATCCGGACCCGGACAACTATCTGGCCCCGTTCATGAACAACGGTGGACTCGGAACCATGATTACCGACCCCGACACCAACGAGCCGATTGACGCCGACGCCCAGGCGCTCATGGACCTGCTGGTCCAGGCAGGCACCGAAACGGATGTGGATGCCCGGGCAGCCTTGTATGCGGACCTGCAGGAGAAGTTCGCCGAGAACGTAACCACGTTGCCGCTGTTCTTCCTGCCGGAGCATGTCGTCTACTGGGATTACATCTCGGCCGACGATGCCGCGGCAACGATCGAATCCCTGAACATTGGGCCGACGTTCGATCTGCACTACGAGTTGCTGGATACCAGCAAATAACACGGTATTGACGATCGGAGGAGGGGGCGGACGTCCCGCCCCCTCCTCTGACTGTTTCCGATTTTCCCGTTCTTCAGAGGAGGATCTGGGTGCATCCTTTGGCACTCACATTCCTGATAATCGGTATTCCTGCTTTGGCGGGTTTGACATATGTGTTTGTGCGGGGAAGCTCAGGTTTGCGGCGCTATGTCGTAACCCGGATCATCCTCACCCTTCCAATGATCTTTATTCTGGCGACCGTGATCTTCGTGGTTCTGCGGTTGCTTCCCGGTGATCCTGTCACGAGTGCGCTCGGGCCAAGGGGCTCGCCGGAGCTGAAAGCCAGAATGATCGACGATCTGGGTCTCAACGACCCGCTGATCGTTCAATACGGTCGCTTCTTGGGCGATGTCGCCAGGTTTGACCTCGGGACTGCGTTGACCGAGGGCCGCCGTCCGATTGCGGATGAAATGGGCGAACGGTTCCCGGCCACGCTGGAGCTGGTGGTGCCGGCGACCGTGCTTGCTCTGCTGATCGGCCTGATCCCTGGAACGATTGCCGCTCACCGACGAAGACAGGCGCCTGACTACGCCATTCGCCTGTTCTCGGTGATCATCTACTCGATTCCAGTTTTCTGGCTCGGATTGATGTTTCAGCTCATTTTCAGTGTGAAATTGGGCTGGCTGCCGGTCTCGGGCCGTATCGACGCGATCACCGGGATCGGGCTGGAACGTACGACGAATATTCTTGTCATTGATTCCGTTTTGTCCGGAAACTGGGTGGCGTTTCGAAGCGTTCTGATTCACCTCGTTCTGCCTGTCACCACGCTCGGGCTGGTTCTGTCAGGCGTCTTCGTTCGACTGACCCGTATCAACGTCATCGAGACGCTCCAGCAGGATTACATCACCGCGGCTCGGGCTCGAGGTATCAAGGAGCTGGTGGTCGTCTATGGCCACGCCTTGAAGAATGCCATGATCCCGGTGGTGACCTTGATCGGTCTCCAGGTGGCGATCCTGTTGGCGGGAGCCGTCTTGACCGAGTCGGTGTTTTCCTGGCCAGGCATGGGCCGGTATCTCATTGATCGAATCTTGGCTCGCGACTTCACGGCCGTGCAAAGCGTTGTCACGATGTTTGCGATCTTTGTCGCCATGATTTCGCTTGCCGTAGATATCTTGTATTCACTGCTTGACCCGCGGGTGCGGTACTGATGTCGAACGATTCTCCTCTCGATCCTGACAACCTGTTGTCCGCTGAACTTGAGCGGGTGGGGTTGGTCAGACGCATGTTTGTGGCCCGGCGTTGGTATGGCGTCGATTGGTGGTTCGTTGCCATCAGTGCGGTTGTTTTGGTGGTTTTGTTTGCACTTGCCCTGTTTCCTGGTGTCTTTGCTCCGCATGATCCGTTGGCCCAGGTCGGTCCCCGGCTCCTGGCCCCGGGAGCCGATCCTGATCGGTTGATTCTTCTCACGCTTGAAGACAGTGGCATCGGCGGCATTGGCGATCTTCCGCGCGATGGTCGTGTCCCATTCGGGGTAGTCGCCGGCAGCAACGCATCCGAAGCAGCCCGCGATGAGGCTGATCGGCTGACACAAGAACTCGCTGCGGCAGGCATAGATGAGCGGATTCGGTTGAAGGTCGAGCGGTATGACACTGGAGAACAAATGCTCACCGCTCTCACCGATGGGGAAGTCATTGCTGCGGGTGGCTCGTCGCTGGTTCTGGAGCCGCTCCTTGGTGGATACCCGACGATCGCCGAGGTCGGTCCCATCGCGATGGAGGAAGGCGCAGTTCAGAAGGGTGGCTTCATCCTCGGTACCAATCAACTCGGCCAGGATGTGCTCAGCCGATTGATTCACGGGACGCGCGTGGCATTCCTCATAGGTTTTGCCGCCGCTCTGGCGGCCTTGGTGATTGGCGTACCCCTTGGACTATTGGCGGGGTATGCCGGTGGAGCACTCGATCGCGGTATCTCGCTCATCATGGATTCGATGTATGCCTTTCCGGGTTTGATCCTGGCGATTGCCATTACGGCCGTGCTTGGTCCGAGCGTCCTCAACGTGGTGGTGGCCATATCTGTCCTGTACATCCCCACCTACTACCGGATTGTGCGCGGCCAAACCCTTTCGGTCAAAGAAGAGTTGTACGTCGAAGCTGCCCGATCGATTGGTGCTCGGGTCAGCCAGGTCGTTCGTAAGTATGTGTTCCCGAATGTGATTCCATCGGTAGCCATTATTTTCTCGGTCAACGTTGCCGACGCCATTCTCACCGGAGCGGCTTTGTCGTTCCTGGGTCTCGGCCTGCCTCCCAACATCCCCGATTGGGGAGCCGATCTCAACCAGGGTCGAGAAGCCATCCAGAACGCCTGGTGGCTCTCGACGTTCCCTGGCCTGGCCATCATGATCGTGGTCCTGACCTTCACGATGCTTGGTGAGGGACTCATGGAAATATTCAATCCAAAGTTGCGTGAACGATGACTGACGCTCTCTACTCCGTCCGCAACCTGTCGGTCGAGTACGGAACCAGGCAGGGACCGGTGAAGGCGGTCAACGACGTCTCGTTCGATATTCGCAAGAATGAGATCCTTGGCCTGGTTGGCGAGTCGGGATGCGGGAAATCCACACTTGGCAAAGCCATGTTACGAATGATCACGAAGCCGGGCGAAATCACTGGCGGTCAGTTGCTGTTTGGCGGTCATGACCTTATGACGCTGTCCTCTCGCGAGATGCGTTCGCTTCGGGGCAGCAGGCTGGGAATGGTGTTTCAAGACCCGATGACCTCGCTGAACCCGGTTCAGCGGATAGTCGATCACCTCACGGAGACGATTCTCGCCCACGAAAAGACCACCACCGCGGCAGGCGCTCGGACCCGGGCCTCCGAACTCGTCGAGAGACTCGGGATTCGTCGCGAGCGGATCGACGATTACCCCCATCAGTTTTCGGGCGGCATGCGCCAGCGCGTGATGATTGCCCTCGCTCTGGCATTGCATGCCGATCTCGTGATCGCCGACGAACCGACCACCTCTCTGGATGTAATCGTTGAGGCCAAATTCCTTGACCTATTGAGAGAACTACGCGACGAGTTCGACCTGACGATTGTGATGATCACCCACAACATCGGGGTGGTCGCCGAGATCGCCGACCGCGTGGCCGTCATGTACGCGGGCCGAATGGCGGAGATCGGCGACGTTAGAGATGTGTTTGCCAGACCCTTGCACCCGTATGCAGAAGGTCTTTTGAAGTCGGTACCCAACATCGAGTTGGACGGTCAGGAGCTGTACAAGATGGACGGTTCACCGCCCAACCTGGCGTTCACGCCACCCGGGTGCTCCTTCCATCCACGGTGTCCAAAGGCTTTGCCGATCTGTTCGGACCAGGTGCCGGTCCTGCGCGCGGTGCGGGCCGACCAGGAGACCGCCTGCTGGCTATACGATGACCAGACGGTGGAGCTCGCCCGATGAGTGATGCACTCGTTCGATTCGTCGGGGTACGCAAGTGGTTCCCGGTTACCAAGGGCCTGATCGCCAATCTTCTCGATCGCGGTGAGAAGAAGAACGTTCGGGCGGTAGATGGAATTACTTTTGAAATCCGGCGCGGCGAGGTTTTCGGCCTGGCCGGGGAGTCGGGATCCGGTAAATCGACGGTTGGTCGTCTGGCAATTCGATTGCTGGATGCAACCGACGGCCAGGTGTTGTTCGACGGCCAGGATCTCGGCGCCATGTCCCGTGAGGAACTCCGTCAAACCCGTCGCCGCATGCAGGTGATCTTTCAGGATCCGCTCGCCTCACTCAACCCCCGGATGACCATCGGCCAGGCGATTGAACACCCGGCCTTGATCCACTTGCCGGAGCTCAGCGCTCAAGAACGAACCCAGCGGGTACTAACACTGCTCGACGATGTTGGAATGAGCCCACCAGAGCTGTATTACGGCAAGTACCCGCACCAGATTTCGGGAGGCCAGCGCCAACGCATCGTGATCGCCAGAGCCTTGATTACGGCGCCCGAGCTGATTGTTGCCGACGAACCAATCGCAATGGCCGACGTGTCGGTTCGAGCTGTGTTGCTCGATCTCATGATGAAACTTAAGGAAGAGTTCGACCTCACATATCTGTTCATCACCCACGACCTGGCGACGGCCAAGTATGTGTGCGATCGGATCGCCATCATGTATCTCGGGGAGATTATCGAGATCGGTACCCTCGCCGAGATCTATGAACATCCCCAGCATCCCTACACCCGGGCGTTGCTCGATGCGGTTCCGGTTCCGGACCCCCTTCACCGGCGCCTTGAGCCGCTACCCCCGGGCGAAATCCCCAACCCGATCAATCCTCCGCCGGGTTGCCGGTTTCATCCCCGGTGTCCGATCGCGGTCGAGGGCATTTGTAACGTGGATGCTCCCCAACTCATTCAGGTCGCCGGCGATTCGGTCGATCATTTGGCCGCCTGCCATCTGCGTACCGGCGCACACCAGGACCTCGACCCGGAACGGGTATCCGGCTAGACCGTTTCCTTCAATCGAGTGTGCATCCAGATTGGATTATCGAACGAGGATGGACACTCGACGAAGAAATCTGCCTACATTGAAGGTCTCGCAGAGTTCGACCGTGCCGGCGTCATCGAGGATCGGGCAACTCGTGGTGAGGCCCAGAGCGGACGCTATTGAATCTGTCTCAACGATGCTGTATCCGGTCACGGGATTCGCTCCGCCGCCGCAAGATGCCAATAGGTACTTGGCCATTGCATGCTCCTTGGTCCCGGCGGCCTGGTTCGCCACGTGCTGCTCACCAACGAACAAGCCAGGCCGTTTTCGACAGCGGCCGAAGGCCGCCCCTTGCACAAACGCGACAGGGGGTCGCGGCCGGTTGGATTAGTTGTGTTGCTCGATGAGTTTCTTGATGTGGGCGTCCATCTCGGCCTTCTTCTGCATCATCTCGGCATCGGTTTTGCCTTCCATCAAGTTGGCATGAGCATCTCCGCCGTGGGCCATCATGGCGGTGTGAGTGGGTGTCTGCTGCCACCTAATCGCAACCGCGATCGCTCTTTTTCGTGCCAAGCGATCGACAGGCGAAGCTAGATGGCCCGCATGCGGTTGTTGCGAGCGTTGTGCTCGACTTCGGCGGGGCCTTCGAGAACTGGAGCGACGTAGTTGCCGACCCGACCTCTGAGATCCTTTCTCAATCGTACCAACCATCGATGGGGTTATCGCTTGAACGTGCCCAGGCATCAACCGACCCTTCCGGAGGTTCCTTCTGCTCGTCGGCGTTGCCAAGTGGTACCCAATCTCCGCGCGGTACGAGCATCTGATGCAGATCTTCGACGATGTGGAGGTCGTAGTGCTAGGCGCCCGTAAGGGCTCGGGCTGCTGTTTCGACGAACTGGCGACCCGTGGCGTCGGCCAACCGATGGAGCATGAGGCGGTCGATGAGTTCGCCCAACGGTCCGAGGGGAGGGGAGTATTGGCCCCGGAAGGTGAGGTCTGATCCGAAGCTCTCCCGGTCGGTCAGAATGAGATCTGCATCCATCCGTGGGAATAGGGACTGTGGGCCGGTTGCCTCCCACCACAACGGTACGACCAAACGGTCGGTCAGTTCAAGCGGTGCACCAATGGTCATGTTGACGGACTTCTCGATGTGAAACTGGTTGCCGCCCGCTCCGAGTCTGGTCCGGATACTCTCGCCGTATTCCAATGCGCCGTGTACGTCGGCGAGAAGCATGTCCAGATGGCGTTGCATCCGATCACTGGCCTCGTCGAACGGGACGGCCACGTCAGCCGTGTGCTGGACAAGCAAGTGATTGGCCCGGGGTGACATGATCATGAAGCTCTGTTCTGCGAGTCACCCACGAGCACGGTGACCGCGTCGTACGGGCAATGACCGGCGAGCTCAATGAAGGCTTGGACTTTGTCGGCGTGGTCACTTCCGGCGCCCCGGGCCGTTGAACCGATTGAGGCGTGGAGTATGCAGGTGCGACCGCCCGGGCATCGGGTGTGGTCGATGATGTTGGTGGACGCACCGATCCCGGGACCAGGGAGCTTGTCGTTTGTAAAGACCCCCATCGACGCCTCCTCCAATAATTGGTTGTGGAGGCAGTCTGGTTCCTGTTGGTGCAGGTCGGCAATGAGACTTTCGGCCCTTTTGGAGGGCGTAAGTCCCTCAAGGGTCGCTATTCAGGCTGGACCAGTGGTTCGTTCGGACAATTCGAGCCAACGATCCTCGATAGTGGCGAGTTTCCCTCGCGCCTCGATCAACTGAACACCGAGTGCGGCAGCCCGTTCCCAGTCGGTCCCGGCAACCGCCAAATCGGCTTCGATGGCCGCGATGCGGCGTTCGAGTTTGGGGATTTGTTTCTCGATCTGCCGGTGTTCGTGCTGTTCGTTCGAGGACAGGCGGGCTCCGTAGTCGGTCCCTCCCGAGCGCGCCTGGGCAGGCTTTGATTGTTTCGGTGTTTTGGGTGCGATTTCGGCAGCCCGGTAGGCTGCCCAGCCGCCGGGGTGGTGCAAGATGGAACCGTCCGGTTGGACTGAAACCACGTCGGTGCACACCCGTTCGAGGAAGTACCGGTCATGGGTTGCGGCGACCAGAGCACCTGGCCAGTTGTCGAGGTAGGCCTCCAGCGCACCCAAAGTGTCAAGGTCGAGATCGTTGGTTGGCTCGTCGAGCATGAGGAGATTCGGGGCTTCTGCGAGCACCCGAAGCAGTTCCAAACGGCGGCGCTCGCCTCCCGATAGTTCCCCAACGAGGGTGGAGTGCTGACGACTCGGAAAACCGAATCGTTCAAGCAACTGTGACGCGGAGATGGAAATGCCTGAGTCGAGCCGAGTCTGCTCGGAGATTTCCCTGATGGTCTCAAGAATCCGTTGGTTGGCGGGGAGCGGTTGGGGATCCTGGCCGTACCAGCCGGGAACAATGGTGTCTCCCATGCTTGCCTTGCCGGAAGTGGGGGTGATTCGTCCGGCGATGATCCGCAAAAGGGTGGTCTTGCCGGCTCCGTTGGGTCCGACGATACCGACCCGGGCATCTTCGGCCAGATGCCAGGTGATCGCTGAGAGAACGGTGTTTTCGCCGAACGTGATCCCAACGTTGTCGAGGTTGACCACCTTCGACCCGATCCGTCGAGTCGGGAGATCAAACTCGAGCGCGGTCCGTGCGATGACACCTGACTCCTGGTTGACGAGATCGGTGGCAGATTTGATCCTCGCCTTCTGCTTTCCGGTCCGGGCCTTCGGCGAACGTTCCAACCAGGCGAGTTCGGTACGGGCTCGATTCTGTCGTTTCTGCTCGGTGGCTTCTGCCAGTGCTTCTCGTTCGGCCCTGGCAACCAGGAAATCCTGATAGGTGCCCCGGTGGCCCATGAGCTTGCGGTTGTGGACTTCGACGATGGAGGTGCAGACCCGGTCGAGGACGTAGCGGTCATGGGTGACCATGACCAATGCACCTGGTCGAGTGGCCAATTCGTCTTCCAACCAGTCGATCACCTCCACGTCGAGGTGGTTGGTCGGTTCGTCGAGGATGGTGATGTCTGCATCGATGGCCAGACATTGAGCAAGGGCGACCCGGCGTCGTTGGCCACCGGAGATGTCGGCGATACGCTGGTCAAGGTCCTTGAATCCCAATCGGTCGAGCAGCACCAGCGTCGGGTGGCTCTCGGCAGCGATCTCGGCCAGAGTGGTGGTTGGATCGATGTCGGGTTCCTGGGCAAGCAAGGCGATCCGGGTGCCGGAGCGACGGATCACCCGTCCGGCGTCCACGTCGACTGTTCCGGCGATGATGCTCAGCAGGGTCGATTTGCCCGATCCGTTGGCTCCAATCACCCCGATCCGGTCGCCGTCGTGGATGCCCATGGTGACGTCGTCGAGGATCGGTAATTCGGGATACGCCTTTGAGACGCCTTCAACGGAAACCAGATTCATGTTGTCCAAACAATCGATCGCGAAACGAGTGTGCATGCAGGTGCCTATGCGGAATCTGGATGCACACTCGATTGAGGGGTGGGTCCGGTGGGAATTGAACCCACAACCAACGGATTAAAAGTCCGCTGCTCTACCGGATTGAGCTACAGACCCAATGGTCCCTTAACGATACCCGCT
>JAENVV010000029.1 GCA_016650365.1 Acidimicrobiia bacterium | reverse complement strand
GAAATCCTCTGACCCGGTCCGATCGGCTACCCCCTCCAGACCGCCGACCACCTGCCGTCCAAGCCGAATTTCGGCGACCGCTCGGCCGAACTCACGCGCCGTGGGATCTGGAGCTTCCGAGGCGACGGCTTCCACTGCCTGCAACAACGAATAGCCCGCCCGCAGCGACGTCGAAAGAAGGGTCAACGTATCGGGCAATTGAGACTCGAATCGACGTCGTTCCCGTCCGCTGAGGTAACTCAGAACTGCAAACACGAACAGAATCATGACGGCGGCCACCACGCCACCGAACACGATACGGCGGGTAAACAGAGCCACCAGCAGGCCGACGACAGCAGACAAGAGCAGTGACGCGGCGATCGCTTCACCTGGCCCAAGTGCGATATTCGCCTGAGCGAGTGCTGACTCCAGCCCATGGAGAACACCTCGCTTGTCGGCCGCGGCTGTGGCCGAAGCAGACAAGCGACGGAGACCTGGAATCCTGGCCAACCACGACTCGTCGCCCTCGGAACGAGAGCCACCACGCTCAAATTGGCGCATTCGTTCGCGCATCCGTTGCTGCTGTTCGTCACCACGCGGTCCGATCATGATCCAGAGGAGGGATACGACGCCGAAGAACGATGCCACGATGGCGACCAGTTTGAGAGTTCCGAGCGGGGCCGGGGCACCGGATGCAATAAGCACACCTTCAGCAATCGTGGGTTCGGCCGGAATGGTGGTTGCCGTGACGATCCGATCCTCGGGGGTCAAGTACCCCGGTACCGCTACCGCCGCCGTATCGTTGGCCGCTCCATATCGGACCAGAAATCTCGTATCCAGCGGATCATTTTGACGGCCGTTGATGGTGATCACGACCTTGTTGTTGAGTTCTCGACGGATATCGGAGTAGAGGGCGTTCAACTGGGCCGCATCCGATGTAGCTTGATAGCGCCCGCCAGGACTGGCCACGGCGATCTCTTCGACCGGCCCGCCGTTGAAATCAGTTCCCTCCAGGGCAATTCCGAACACCCGAACACCCCCGGCAACGACGGCTTGTTTGACCTGTTCGAGCGTCGCCGCCGAACCCTGGTCTGTGCCATCGGTCAATGCGATGATGTGCGGCTGAAGTGTTAAGTCCTCGTACAATCGCACCGACGCCATCATGCCGTCGTAGAACGCCGTTGCTCCGTCTGTCGTGAGACCGGCAATAACAGACGTGACCGACCGGGCATTTGTCGTAAATGGCACGCGAATGTTGACGGCATCCCCGAAGGTCACTAGGGCGATGCTGTCGGCCGGACGTTTATTGTTCACGAAGTTGATGGCCGCGGCCTTGGCTGCCTCTATCGGAGCCCCGATCATTGAACCAGACACGTCAATCGCCAGTACCACTCCGACTTCAACATTGGTCTCACCGATCGAAGCAACCGTGACGGTGCTGGGATCGAAGACGACACCTTCTTCGGCAACGACGATCTGACTTAGGTCGACGTCCTCGACGTTTCGGATCTCGGCCACGATGGTTGTCAAACCATCCTCGTCATACCGCGACGTATCAACCTCCACGATGACCACCTGAGGTTCATCGGATTGAGCCAAAGCCGGGACGGCCAGCAGGCCAGTCAGGATCATTGCACCCAGAAAGAGTGCCATGAGACGTCTCATATCATCACCAGACTTGAGCGGACTGACGACGAGCGAACGGCTCAGGATCGAAGAGATCCGCCGGAAGCTCGATGCCGAGGTCTTTGAGATTCTCGCTGAACGATGGACGAATGCCGGTTGCCTTGAGCTTGCCAAGGAATCGCCCATCCTCCGACATGCCCATTCCGAAGTCGAACAAGAACAAGTCCTGAAGGGTGATGATGTCGCCCTCCATACCTTCAACCTCGGTGATATGGGTAACCCGCCGGGTGCCATCACGAAGTCGAGCTACGTGAATGATCAGATCCACCGCAGATGAAACCTGTTCTCTAATGGCCCTGATTGGCAGATCAAAGCCAGCCATAAGAACCATGGTCTCGATTCGGGATAACGTGTCACGAGGCGAGTTCGAGTGAACGGTCGTCAACGAACCGTCATGGCCAGTGTTCATCGCCTGAAGCATGTCGAGGGCTTCGCCACCGCGTACCTCGCCAACCACGATCCGGTCAGGACGCATACGCAACGTATTACGCACCAGGTCACGAATGGTGATCTGGCCCTTGCCCTCGAGGTTGGGAGGGCGGGATTCGAGGCTGAGAACGTGATCCTGTCGAAGCTGCAACTCGGCCGCATCCTCGACGGTAGCGATTCGTTCATTACTCGGGATATACGACGAGACAACATTGAGCATCGTGGTCTTACCTGAGCCGGTACCACCGCTGATAATGATATTGAGTCGACCATTGACACACCCGGCCATGAAGTCGGCCACCCGCTTATCAAACGAGCCAAACCTAATCAGGTCATCCTCGGTGAGCGGATCGACGGAGAATTTACGAATGGTGAGGAATGGTCCGCCGATGGCCAGAGGATGAATAACCGCGTTGACGCGGGATCCATCAGGGAGGCGCGCATCGACCATCGGGGTAGCCTCATCAACACGCCGGCCAACCTGACCCACAATCTTGTCGATGATCCTCCGCAGGTGGGTTGCATCGACGAACCGAATGTCAGTCTGGGACAGCTTTCCCAGCTTCTCGACGTAAATACTATTGGGCCCGTTGACCATGACCTCGGTGACGTCCGGGTCGTTCAAAATGGCATCGATCGGGCCGTAGCCGAGCACGTCCGAGGCGATCTCGTTGATCAGCTGCGAACGGTCCGCGGAGGTGAGGGGAAGACCCTGTTCCTGGTCCACTGCCCATTCGAGCATCTCGACAACGCGCAGCCGCAACTCGGCGTCGCTCATCTGTCGGTCATACAGTGTCGGACCTAGCTCTTCGACGACCCGAAAGTGCAACTTTCCCCGCAACTCGCGAAAAAGGCTCTCTTTACGGCTATCAGGACGGTCGTCGTCCGCGGTCTTGGCTGCTGCTACCCGTTCTGACAATGAAGCCATGATTGGTCCCCTGTTCCTTGCCTATTTCCAACGCTTCTTCGAAGTCTTGGCCGACTCTGCGACTTCTCCCAGGATGAGCGCGGCCACCGATTCAAACCCCTTGGCTACCTTCGACCGTGGCGCAGACAGAACCACCGGGCGGCCCTCATTGACCGAAGCCGGAACTAGGCCGTCTGATGGAATGCTTGCGCTGATCTTCATCTTGAGCGATCGCTCGATTTCGCCTTCATCGAGGCGAGCCCTGGAATTCGAACGATTCAAGACGACTTTGATCTTCGATGATGGAAATTTCAGCAAACGCAGCGTCTCAAGAGCAAGTTTGGCATTCTTGACACTCGGAAGGTCCATATCAACGATGAAGATGACGTCGTCGGCACGCTCAAGCAGCGACAAAAGCAACTCGTCGAGGAGCGAAGCCGTGTCGACGACGACGTATTCGAAGCGTTCACGAAGCCGACTCACGACCTCGATGAGAACTGCCGTCGAGACCTCATCGGCGAAGGCAGGTTCGAGCGGGGCGGCCAACACCGAAACCCCTTCGACATGCTTGGTCAACAGCGAATCAATAAGCGAATTGTCAAGGCGATCGATATCCTGCGCCGCGTTGAAGATCGTCAGCTTCGGCTCAAGTTGGAGTACCAGACAGACGTCGCCGAACTGCAGGTCGGCATCAACGATTGCAACCTTGCCGGGCCCGGCGGCTCTGGCGAGCAACAGTGCCAGGTTGGTAGCGGTGACCGTCTTTCCAGAACCACCCTTGGCGGAAGCGACCGTGATGACCCTGCCGGCCTTCGGGCCGACCGGAGCGACCGGAGCGACCGGAGCCGCCAGCCGACGTTTTGACCGTCGTTCCGACTCCCTGAGTACCTGGTGGATCTCTTCGGCAGTGAACGGTGCCTGAATGACGTCGCGAAGGCCGTAGCGGAGCGCCGCCCTCAGTAGCTGGGCCGTAATCGTCCCGGTCGCCAACACCACAGGCAGGTCCGAGTCGAGTTCAAGCAACAAGGAGAAGGACTCCAAGGCCGCCTCGTGAGCGTTCGACGGTCCAAGCACCAGCAGGTCCAGATCGCCAGCCTCGACGAGGCGTTGCGCATCTGCAACGGTGTGCGCGGTCGTCGCACCGCCCTCGAAGATTGTCTTGGCCTCGGCCAAGAACTCCTCGTCGGAGTCGACAACAACGATGTCGTAGTCGTCAAAGCTCACTTACGGTCCTCCGAGCAGTTTCTCGAATTCCACGAGCTGCGGGAACAAGGTTGTCAGAACTCCGAAGTCAGAGAAGAGATTTTCCATAACAACACCCTCTGTCTCGGCGGCCGCGAAGTTGTCCGTCGGGCTCAGGGTCAACCATATCTGACCAAAGCCGTAGGCGAAAGCGATTCTCTCAGCCTGGTCCGGCGTCACCTCGAGCGTAAGCATGGTACGGGTACCGTCCTCGACCGGGGCTGCCTCGCCTTCGACGGGCACCGCATCGGGAACGGTCACTACCAGTTCGGAGTCTTCATCGGGGACAAGTTCCCGGCCGACCGCCAGCACGGTAAGTCCCTGAAGCACGTAACGGCTGAGCGTCTTAGAAGCCTGAGGTATGACGATATCAGGGATGCCGTCGCCGTCCGTGTCTACACCCTGACCGCCTGGCACGGCTGTGCCGGTCGCGTCCGTGGCGGTAACTTCGCCGAGTCCCAATCCATCGACTGGAGTGAAGCCAACCAACTCGACTTCACCCGTCACGATCATGTTGATACGGTCGCCCGGGCGGACCATTTCATTGAGGCCCTGGTTACCCGGAGCGGAGATCGTCATCGCCTGTTTACCGTTTGGAATCACGTCCGCGAGGGGACGGACATCCCCGGTAATG
>JAENVV010000028.1 GCA_016650365.1 Acidimicrobiia bacterium | reverse complement strand
GGCCAGGCGCGGCCAGGCCGCCCATCAGGACGGCCACCACCACTAACGGTGCGAAAAGTTTCCCCCACTTATCCATGCAAAAACCGCTACCTTACCCTCAGATCCCAATATCCGTAAAGAAAATGAAGGGACAGCCCGCAGGCTGCCCCTTTATCAGGTTGTCAAACTAACCACTAATAGTAACCACTACTTGTTGTGACCCCGGCCGTTGTTGGACTTGTTGGACCGGTTGCCTTTGTCAGGCTTGCCGGGACGGTCCGAAGCATCCCCGGTCAGGGTTGCCGACTCGTCGGTGGTCAAAACGGCCTCATCATCCTCATTGGCTTTGATCTGCATATCTCCCTTGCCCAAACCCGACTTGGCGTAGGCCTTGAGCGCCTGACCCAGTGGGCCGTCAAGGTCCATCTCTTTGAGCGCCTTCACAATGCTGGACACGACCGTGCCGTGGTTGACCTGTCCGTTGGGACCTTCAACCGAGATGGCCATGCAACCACCGGTCAGTTCCTCAAGGTCAATCTCGGAGGTTTCATCCACCAGATCAACCGCAAAAGTTGGGTCTTCATTCTCGTCAAAGGTAAGTGTGACGTCCATGTCCTCGGTGAGGGTGCAGACCCCGTCAACCTCAAACAACAGGAGATGGTTAACATCGTCGTACACGGTAGACGGACCGTCTTCTGTATTGGGAATGTCAGCGAAAGCCGGCAGCGCACCAACCATCACAACCGAAGCGACTACGGCCGCACTCAAAATCTTCTTCATCATCGTGGTTACTCCTCATTGGTGTCACCGGTTAAGTAGCACCAGCGCCCGATGTGTTACACCGATCAACCAGCCAACTTCACTATTAGTGGGTTTATCGACGCCGCACGAAGAAATCTTGAGTTACCGGACGTCCTCAGGTGGTGACGTTCCCCCGGCAGCCTGCCAGACGGCGTTGAGGCGGGCGTACGGACCATTCGCGGCAACCAGGTCGGCATGATGGCCCACTTCGACGATCTCGCCATCGTCCATCACCACCACCCGGTCGGCCCGCTCGGCCGTGGCCAGCCGATGGGCGATCACGATGGCCGTGCGTCCCTCCAGCAGAGTTGCCAGAGCCGCCTCGACGACCGCTTCTGTCTCAGGGTCCAAATTCGAGGTTGCCTCGTCGAGCACGATCACACTCGGGCCGGCCAGCAATGCCCGACCCAGGGCGACCAATTGTCGTTCGCCCGACGAGAAACGCGATCCCCGTTCGCGCACTTCGGTGTCGAGTTCTTCTGGAAGACTCCTGACCCAATCGGCAATGCCCAGTGTTTCGCACACCAACCAGATCTCGTCGTCAGTGGCATCCGGGCGGGCGTAGCGAATGTTGTCACGCAGGGTGCCCGCGAATAGGAACCCTTCCTGGGGTACGAGTGATACCCCTCTGCGAAGGTCCTCGAAACTGACCGAAGAAAGCTCGATATCGTCAAGACGGATCGAGCCAGAAGACGGGTCATAAAACCGCACTGCCAGCTTGGCGAGTGTCGATTTACCCGAGCCCGTCTCACCCACAATCGCGATCCGCTCACCCGCCACAATGTCCAGATCGATGCCCTTCAGAATGGGGACCGCCGGATCGTATGCGAAGCGAACCGACTCAAACGACAGCCTCCCCGCGACAGTCGGCAGATCGATGGGCGACGTCGGGGCAGGCACGGCCGGCTGCCGATCGAGGATGCCCAGGAGCTTCGACAGGGCCGCCAGGGCAGCCTGCAACAGGTTGTAAAGATTCGATATCTGAACGATCGGCTCGAAGAACCAGTTCAGATACAGAAGAAACGCCACCAGCGCGCCGAACGTCATGTCACCGTCGAGTACCCGCTGGCCGCCGACGACCAGGATCAGTGCCAATCCTGCAGTGCGCAGGAAGTCGACGGCCGGGAAGTAGGCAGAAATGGCTTTGGCCGCCGCGATATTGGCATCAAAGTAGCGCTCGTTGACCCGTCCGAATTCGATACGTTGACGCTGCTCCTGGGTGTAGGCCTGAACCACCCGAACTCCTGATATTCCCTCTTGAATTGCCCCGAGCACCCGACCGATGTGCTCACGTACCTGCTCGTACGCACGGTCCGCATAGATCCGGAACACGACCGATACCGCCAAAAGAACCGGCATGAGGGCCAGGACAGCCAGAGCCAGCGAAACATCTATGAGGAACATGGCGATGGTGACGCCGATGACCATCAGAACAGAGGTGACGACGTTGATAGCCCCTTCCTTCACGAACTGCGTCAGTGCCTCGATATCGGAGGTCAAGCGACTGACGAGCACCCCGGCCTTGGAGCGGGAGAAGAAGTCGACGTCGAGATCGATGAGGTGTCGAAACGCCTGGACCCGAAGGTCCGCCAGGTACTTCTCCCCCACGCCCGAGACCCAATACTGGGAGATCGCCTGGCTGATGTACTGGAGTACCAGGGCAGCAACAAACCACCAGACCGAGCGAAAGAGAGCCTGACGGTCGGCGACACCAACCGCGTCAAGACCCTGGCGCACGTAGGCCGGACCAGCCAGCCTCGTGACAGTGGCAATGATCGTGGCGGCCAAGGCACCCAACGCCAACCAGCCGAGACCGGTTCCGTACGAAGCGGCCTTCTTCAACAGCTCCCCGGTGCCCTCTGAGCGCCCTTCCCCCGACCCGAACCGGGCGTACATCAGACGACCTCAGAACTGGCTAGCACCGCTCCATAGCGGGGAATACGTTCGAGGAGGTCCATATGGGTCCCGGAGGCGACCACCTTGCCTTCTTCGATGAAGATCACTTGATCGGCGAGCAACAGCGTCGAGGGACGATGAGCGATGATGATGGTGGTTCGGCCGGCCATCACGGTTTTGAGGGCATCGCGGATCTCATCCTCGGTCACGGCGTCCACCGACGAGGTGGCGTCGTCGAGTATGAGTACCCGGGGGTCGCGCAAGACGGCTCGCGCCAGTGCGATGCGTTGCCGCTGGCCACCGGACAGCGAATATCCCCGCTCCCCGATCATGGAGTCGTAGCCGTTCGCCGTTTCTGTGATGAATTCGTGCGCCTGAGCGAGTCGAGCCGCCAGCCGCACTTGCTCGTCGGAGGCATCCGGGTTGCCAAAGGCAATGTTGTCCCGAATGGAAGCTGAAAACAGGAAAGTTTCTTCGAACACGACCGCCACCTCGTTGCGGAGATCATCGAGCCTCACCGAGCGAACATCAACGCCGTCAAGTAGCACCTTGCCGCCGGTCACGTCATAGAACCGGGCCAGCAGGTAGGCAACGGTGGTCTTGCCCGAACCGGTCGCTCCGACAACTGCGACAGATCGCCCCCCGGGGACGTGAAAGTCGAAACCGTCGAGTACCGGAGACCCATCCGGATACTGGAAAGACACGTCAGAGAAACGAATGTCGCCCGGCCCGGGAGGGATGTCAACCGGTTGCTTGGGATCGGTGATCTCCGGGGCAGTTTTCAAGAGTTCAAGTATCCGGCCCCCGGCCGCCGAGGCCCGCGGAATTTCCGCGAAAAACCACCCGGTGAGCCTCAGCGGGAAATTGAGGATCACCATGTATTCGGCGAACTGGTAGAACTCACCCGGAGTCAGGGCGCCCTCGATTACCCGCAACCCTCCCATACCCAGGATCACGGCGGTCGCCAGCGGGGCAACCAGCTCGAAGAGGGGTATGAAGATTGCTCGATACTTGATGAGTTCCATGGAGCGCTCATAGATACCGATCGCCGCCAGGTGCACCTTGGCCGTCTCCTGTGCCTCCTGACCATACGACTTGACCACCCGGATCCCACCGATGGCTTCAGCGATGACGGCCGTATTGTCGGCGAGCTTCTGCTGGACGTCGGTGGCGATGTCGATTACCCGACGGGCATAGGTATTGGCGATATACAGGAGCAACGGGACCGCCAGCGAGACGATCGCCCCCAACGTCACGTCGATGGAAAGCATGACGGCGACCACGACGACGAACATTGCCATGTTCGCAATCGTGATCGGCAGCATGGCATAGACGAGACGGACCTGAGAGAGGTCGCTCGAAGCTCGTGACATCAGTTCACCAGTTGGGGTCTCGTCGTGATAGGTGAACTCAAGCCTCTGGATATGTTCGAAGATCCGGTTTCTCAGGTCGGTCTCGGCCCGATACGACAACAGGAAGGCAAAGTAGCGCCGGCCACCGACCCCCAGCGCCTTGATAACCCCGGCGGCGAGGACCGCACCAACCAGCGGGAACAACAAGTCACGCCGATCCCCGTCGATTGCACGATCGATCACCAACTTGGTCAGGTAGGGACCAACGATGACCATGACCATCCACACGAAGGCCGACACGGTCGACAGGATCGCCTCGCGGCGGTAGCCGACCAAGAGCGAAAAAAGCAGGCGAATACCTCGCCGGGTCCCGGGATCAATCATCTTGGCCCGCCATCTCCTGGTTTGGGCTTTCTCGTTGGGTAGGCCGGCGCGCCACCGCGGCCGCGATCGAACCAGACACGATGATGACGTAGGCAATCACGTAAAGCCAGATCAGCATGACCGCCACCGCCCCGAATATCGCCAGGATGGTGGCACCTGATGCACCTGCCTGATCCAGATAAAGACGAAAGCCGAGCGAGGCCAAGACGATCCCGATCGTTGACAGCAAGGAGGCAAGCCACATACGAGGAAACCTCTGGGGAGGACCCCACCGGTAAAGAGCGGCCAGAAACAGGAAGAAGCAGAAAGCAGCTACCGGGACGGACGACCTGTTCCAGACTTCGACCGGCCAGTCGGCACCCACCAGACCATCCAGTCGCTCGGCAACCGTGGCGCCGGCAACGACCAGCAACGAGGAAACCACCAGCGTCACGGCAATGCCGGCGGTGAGCAATACGGAAACCAGTTTGGCAACAAGCCACGACCTTCGCCCTTCCAACTCGGCGATCCTCGTCAGAACTTCTTGAATGGTGTGGATACCCCGCGACCCGAGCCACAGCGCCACAATCCCGGTTCCGGCGACCACGAGTCCTTTGGCCTCATTCACTGACAGGGCGACGTCCTCGAGCACCCGGCCGATAAACCGGACCGTATCGGAAGGAGCGACTCGACTCAAAGTTGCCAGACTCTCGGCGAGGACCTCATCTGAGCTACCGAACACCGAGGCAGCCACCACAACCGACGCCAAAGCAGGAACCAGGGCAAAGAAAAGGTTATAGGCGATGGCGGCTGCCAGAACGGATGGTCCAGCCGCACCCAATCGGCGGAAGAACCGGACCGGAACAGACGAGTCAACCCGGCTTCGTAGCGTCACAACCATCCCAGGCAGGTTAGGCGAGAAGCTCCCGGATGAGGTATCAGGCGACTAACTTGCCACGATGCGGTGGACCTGGTTGTGGCTGATGATATTCCTGTTGAGCGCCTGCGACTTCCTCGGCGACCCGTACCCGGACCGACCGACCACCACGGTCTCTGTACAGGCAACGACGACCATTGCCGCAGAACCACCGCCTCCGGCGACTACCACGACAACCCTCGCCCCATCGGTTTCCGTCGGCAGGCCATGGGGAACCGTCAATGGTGTCCTCCAGTTCCGGGGTAATCCACAGCGGAACTATTACGGCACTGGACCG
This sequence comes from Acidimicrobiia bacterium, assembly GCA_016650365.1. Lineage (NCBI taxonomy): Bacteria > Bacillati > Actinomycetota > Acidimicrobiia > Acidimicrobiia bacterium. The sequence goes on along the minus strand of JAENVV010000028.1, from coordinate 9,563 downwards.
ATCCCCACCTCTCCTGAGGTGATCTGGCGGTATCCCGACAAGGCCATGTGTTCGAACTCATCAGTCGGCGAGGAAACCCACCAGTGGTGTGGGACCGGCTGGACGGGTCAGCCGATCGTATGGGAGCGTCCGGATGGACGAAGGGAGATCATTTTCGGCGCCTACGACCGGGCCGTGCATTTCGTCGACGCCGAGACCGGCCTCGATACCCGCCCGCCGTTTGTAACCGGCGACTTGATCAAAGGCTCTGCGACGCTCGATCCCGACGGGTTCCCTCTCCTGTATTTCGGAAGCCGGGACAACAAACTGCGGATTCTGGCACTCGACACCGACGTTCCATACGAGATCTGGAACCTCGACGCGGCCGATCATCCTGGTATTTGGAACAACGACTGGGACTCGAACCCATCGATCGTCGACGGCGTCCTCTACGAAGGTGGGGAGAACGGGTTTTTCTTCGCGATCGAACTCAACCGCACATTTGAGGCGGGACGCGTCGGGGTTTCACCGATCATTCTTGCCAAGGTACCCGGATGGAATCAGGAGCTCCTCAATGCGGTCGGCGACTCGAACGCTTCCATCGAGAGTTCCATTGCCATCCACAACGAGCGGGCCTACTTCACCAACTCAGGTGGTCGAGTAGTCGGGATCGACCTGAGCCGGATTCGAGAGGGCGAAGCTCCGATCGTCTTTGACTTCTGGGCAGGAGACGACATCGACGCCACCCCCATCATCGATGACGCAGGCTTCGTGTACATCAGCGTCGAACTGGAACGATTTTTACCGCGAGCCGCCACGGTCGGCCAAATCATCAAGCTCAACCCCTTCACCGACGACGATCCCATTGAGTGGTCGGTGGCGGTCCCAGCCGTGGGCGGTGGCGACGGCGGACTGTGGTCTACGCCGGCCTTGGGAGACGGAGTGCTCTACGCCAGCACTCACCCGGGGGAACTTCTCGCCATCAACACCGACACCGGAGAAGTTACCTGGCGTGAACCGATTGGCTGGCATGCCTGGTCATCACCGGTACTCATTGGCGAAACCCTGCTTGTTGCCGTCAATTGCGACACCGGTGGAGCATTACGCGCCTATGACGTCACGAACCGGTATGCGCCAACGCAACTTTGGGAACAGCCACTCGGGTCCGGCTGTATCGAATCCACCCCCACGGTGTTCGAGGGACGGATTTATGTCGGGTCACGCGATGGCTTCTTCTATGCCTGGGGATCAAACTGACGCCCGAGCACCAAACCGGCTAGTCCAGGCTCCCGCCACCGAGTTGAGCCATGAGCAGATCTCGCTGTTCGTCGAGCATTGAGGCAAGAAGGTCCAGCCGGTCTTCGGTTGTTTGAGCCGCCAGAAGTCGTTGAGCGTCGAAGGCACCGACCGGAGCAAGCCCGCACATCTGATGGGCGGCGACCTCTGCCTGATCCGACAAGCGATAGTCGAGCGGACCGGTGTCGATCCCCGCCTCGGACAACAGTGACAGCACCACCCGCAGTTGCTTGTCTATCGCCGCGATCCGGTCAACCGAGCCGGGAGCCGCCTTCTCCAGGCTTCGCTCTACAATCGCTCGTGGATACGGTCCGTCGGACAGCCACTCGACAATATCCAACCGTTCGATTCCGACCGCCACGACCGCCTGCTCGCCGTCGGGTAGGTCAGACACTTCGACGATCTGAGCGACCGTCCCCACTCCCGCCCGAACGTCACCACCGCCAACCTCAAAGCCGCGTTCGATCAGAACGACTCCAAACGTCGACGTGTCCGCGCGGCACTCAGCGATCATTTGCACGTAGCGGGGTTCAAAGATCCGCAATGACACCAGGGTGAACGGGATAAGCGGATGGCCGAGTGGGAACATCCGCATCATCTCCATCAGGCGACCTCCGGTCGACGCTCCCGGACCGAGAACCGCAACCGACCGGTTTCTGCACCATCGATCGCCATGACGAAAGAATATTCACCCGGCTGGTGGAATGGGACGTTGTTGAACGTGAACGCTCGGACTACCCCGTGCTCGAACCCGTCAGGCACGCCCTTCGGAGGCGCCACCGTCAAGGAGTGCCGGATCGTGTCAAAGATCGGCTTCCCGTCTTCATCGACAAGCTGAACGGTCAGTTCGAATGTCTGGGACTCCGATGACCAGGGAACACGAAGCCGGGTTCCAATCGCCATCGTGTGGTGTCTGGCCGGGAACGACCTCACCCAGATGGTATCCCAACCTCCACCCAACACGAATAACTTGCCGTTCATCGCCTGAACGGCATCGGCAAGCAACGCAAACTCAATTGATGGGGTAAGTCCGGGCACAACCATGGGGCAACTCTAGAGCCAAGCCACCGCGTACCGCGAGCCGCCGTCAGCGAGAAGACGATTCCCAAAGTTCGAAACCCGACCTACCATGCCATCGTGGACTTCCAGGAAATGCTTGCCTCAGCCAGGGAGACGGTTGGAGAGGTGAAACCAACCGATCTTGACGAACCGGACGTGATCCTGATCGACGTCCGGGAACCTCATGAGGTTGCCCTCGGGAGCATTGTCGGGGCGGAAAAGATTCCCCGCGGCTTGCTCGAGTCCGAAGTCGCCCACCTGTCTCGCACCAACCCGATCGTCACCTTCTGCGCGGTAGGCGAACGATCACTACTGGCGGGGGTGACGCTTCAAAGTATGGGTTTTTCGAACGTCCGCAGTCTCGCCGGAGGGTTCATGGCCTGGCAAGCGGATGGTCGCCCATGGGAGATCCCGTCCAGCCTCTCCGTCCAGAGCGTCGCACGATACAGCCGCCACATCGCCCTTCCCGAAGTGGGCCTCACCGGCCAACAGAAACTATTGGACGCCCGGGTCGCTATCGTAGGGGCCGGTGGCCTTGGATCACCGGTAGCTCTGTACCTTGCCGCCGCCGGGGTAGGAACCATCGGGATTTTTGATGCCGACCGGGTCGACATTTCGAACCTTCAACGCCAGGTACTCCATGGAACAGATCGCATCGACCTACCAAAGGTCGAGTCGGCCGAGCGGACGATCACCAATCTCAATCCGGATGTGACCGTCGAAGCCCATCGAGTCAACATCGTCGCTGCCAATGCGGTCGAGTTGCTCAGCGGGTTCGACATCATCATCGACGGAGCCGACAACTTCCCGACCCGATACCTCATCAACGATGTGTCACAACATCTCGGGATTCCGGTGGTTCACGGATCCATTTTCCGGTTCGAGGGGCAAGTGGCGGTTTTCGACCCGCAAGACGGCCCCTGTTATCGGTGTCTCTTTTCGAACCCTCCCCCACCCGAACTCGCCCCCAACTGCCAGGAGGCTGGAGTTCTCGGAGTCCTCCCGGGAGTGATCGGCTGTCTCCAGGCCACGGAGGCGATCAAGCTGATACTCGGAATCGGCACCCCACTGCGGGGCCGCCTACTCACGTACGATGCCTTAACCCAGGAGACGTTTCAGCTGCGAATCGCCAAAGACCCGGACTGCCAGTCGTGCGGATCCGAACCACCTGCGATTGTGGACTACGACGAAACCTGCCTGGTCCACTAGCCCGTCCCGGTTTCAGGACACCGGATCAAGAAAGGCGGCTCATCAGCCGATCGGTCAGCGAGCCCCGAAGCCCGACAAGACGGTCCAAATGCTCCTGCCCAACACGTGGAGATCAAGCCACGGCGACATGTGCTTGACGTAATACAGATCGTACGTCAACTTGTCGACCGCCTCCGCCTGATCGTCCGCATACCCATAGTTGACCTGAGCCCACCCGGTCACCCCGGGCCGTACCAGGTGCCGCTGTTCATAGAACGGAATCTCACGAGAGTACCGATCGGTGAACGGAACCTGTTCAGGTCGGGGGCCAACGAGAGCTAGCTCGCCTTTCAAGACGTTGAACAGCTGAGGCAGCTCGTCGACCCGAAAGCGCCGAAGAAAGCCACCTACCCGGGTCAGGCGAGGATCTGCCTGGGAGGCGAATTGAGGCCCGTTCGCCTCGGCGTCCAGCACCATGGTTCGGAATTTGTAGAGCGTGAACGGGGACCCGTACCGCCCGGTCCGGACCTGGCGAAAGATGACCGGCCCTGGAGAGTCCAGCCTGATGCTTAGGGCAATGAGCAATCCAAGCGGAACGGCCAGCGGGATCGCCAACATGACGACGAGCCAGTCCATAAAGAATTTACCGCCAATATATGGGGCGGTCTTGGTAACGGGAGTCGATAGCTCCCAGCCTTCGGCCAGATGCACGATCGGCATCCGCCCGGTGTGCTCTTCATAGACGGTACTCAAGGCCCGCACCGGAATCCCCGCCAGAGCAGCTGACGACACAAACTGTGCCATCCGGTCCGACAACAACGCCCGCAGGTCGACCACGACGGTTACCCCCGAGGCTGGCGGCTCTAATTCCCCGGTCGAGCCAGGGTCGAGGACTTGTTGCACATCAGTGTGTTGGGCGCCTCTGAGATCGTCGAGGAGACCCTTCTCATGGGTTATGACCAGCATCGACTCTGTCCATGGCCGACGCCGGCGAATGGCCCTCTGAGCGATGGCGCCGATCAGCCATACGACGGCGGTCGTAGCGAAGAAGGTACGCGACAGATAGGAGGCGCTTCCGATCACTGCCAAAGCTGTGAACGCAACGCCAAAAATAACTATCGCCACACCCCGGCCATAGGTCGGTCGGGGCGCCGCACCGGCCCACATTCTGGCCGACGCAATAGAGCCGAGAAGTGCACCGACCAGGAAATACCCCGCCAGGGGCGTGATCGAACGTCCTCCGCTTAGCTGTACTTGCCACGGCGCCACTCGGAAAGTCAGGTATGAGCCGGCGATCAGGGCGACAACAAGCGCGGCCAGGTCGGCTGCGGCCGTGGAGAGAAGAAATCTCCTACGCATAGTTGATCATCCTACTTACGATTGGCCGATCCGCTCAGGATTCTTCCATGAGGCTGGCGACTTCGACCAGCGTACTGACCCCGAACCCGGTGCCCCCGACCGACTGGTAGCCAGACTTATCATATCCCCACGCCGGCCCGGCAATGTCCAGATGAACCCACGGACCGTCGCCGGCAAACTCTTTGAGGAACAAGGCCGCGTGGATTGCTCCGCCATGGCGCTCACCGGTGTTCTTCATGTCAGCGACGTCCGAATCGATGGCCTTGCGATAATCGAGCGGCAGCGGCATTCGCCAGACGCGTTCACCTGCCCGCAATGCGGCCGCCTCGACGAGAGAACCTGCGGCGTCCGAGCTGGCCCACAATCCGGCGTACTTGTGACCCAAGGCGACGTGCGACGCACCGGTCAGGGTGGCGATGTCGACTAGAAGATCCGGGTTGCCTTCGGCGGCGAGCGACAATCCATCTGCAAGCACCAACCGGCCTTCGGCGTCCGTATTCAAAACTTCCATCGTCTTGCCGTTGCGAGCAGTGAGCACGTCACCTGGCCGGTTGGCCGCTCCCCCCGGCATATTCTCGGTCAAGGGGACGTAGACCAACACCCTGGTGAGAATCTGCGCTCTGGCGATGGCCACCATTCCCGCCATGGTGGCAGCCGCCCCGGCCATGTCAGATTTCATCGTCTTCATGAATTCAAACGACTTGAGGTTGAGACCGCCCGAATCGAACACTATGCCCTTCCCGACGACTGCCAGGGTCTGTGTGGCCCCTTCTGGCGAATACTCGGCCATCAACATCCGGGCGGGAGCGGTCGAACCGGCATTAACGCCAAGCAGACCTCCACACCGTTCCCGTTCCAGATCGGCGACATCCCAAACGGTAACATCAATTGGAAGGCCTTCCGCAAGCGCCTGGAACGCTTCAACGATCGCTTGGGGTGACTTGTCGCGCGGGGGACGATTGACGAGATCTCGCGCCCAGGTCACTGTCATGGCCAACGACGCGGCTCGTTCGACATCGGTGTCGTCGACGTCACCGACAAGCAGCAGAGAAGCGGTTCCGGCGACATCCGAAGCGTGGTATTCGGTGAACTCATACTGACCCAGCAAAAAGCCTTCAACGACCGCTTGGACCGCCCCGTCGAGTCCGACCGAGTGCAGACTCGTCGTGACTTCCTCGATCCGCCCAACCGACCGCGCCAACCAACCGGCCGCCTGTCGGAGTTGTTCCCGGTCCAGTTCTTCCCCAAGCCCGACCAAATAGAGAAGCTGGTCGCCGTCGGGGACGGCCACGACCTGGGATACCTTTCCCGTGAAGCCCGACGCATCAAGCAACGCCAACTGGCTGAGGGCGAGCCCGTCAAATAGATCCTGGTCGGTGGATGTTTCCCGACCTTCGTGAACCCCGATGGCGTGAGCTACCCCGGGTTGGGCCGTCGAACCGATCGTCGTGGTCACGTTTTCTCCTGTTTTGATGGCTGCCAACTCGACTCGCTAGCTCTCACGAGCATGAATACATAGTCCGCAAGCCGATTGAGGAACGGAACAACAAGTGATCCTTCAAGTTGACCGGCGTCCGCATAGGCGACACATCGCCGCTCGGCTCGCCGGACTATCGATCGGGCCAGGTCGAGGTGAGCGGACAATGGAGCTTCTCCCGGGACCATAAAGCCTTCTGGCGCGCCGACCTCGGCGATAACTCGATCAAGGGCAGCCTCCAGGTCCACAATCATTTGCTCCGTGCAAAGGCTTACCCCCGGAACGAGTTTGTGGCGATTTTGCGGGTCGGTCGCCAGTTCGGCGGCAACCACGAACAGCTGCCTCTGAAGCGACAAAATCTCGTCGTTGAGGTCTCCTTCGGCAAACGCCCTGGCCAATCCCAACGCCGAAACCGCTTCGTCAACCGTGCCGTAGGCATCGGGTCCAAGACCGGCTTTCGATACCCGGCCTCCATAAAAGAGGCCGGTCGTCCCGTCGTCGCCCGTGCGCGTATAAACCTTCACCGGACGAGAATACTCGCCGCTAATTGATTGGCCGCATCGCCGATGAGCGACCGGCCGGCAACCGTAGCCCCCAGAGCGGTCAGTACGGCCAGGTACGACAACCCGGTAGCCGCCATGACTCCGGCGTAGGAAGGCTCCTTCAGCGAGAACCAGACACCCAACATGAGCAGGGCACTCAGGGCCGCCAAAACGAGGAACGCCCACCCGACCACCGTGCCGACTGTTGCACCGGCCAACAAAAGCAGAGCGGCGTCAGCCACCAGCGCTACCCCCGCCGCAAAATCGAGGCGTTTCAGTGCCCACCTCGGCAGTTTCGGATCTACCAGATACCAGTGCCCCAGCAACATCTCATCTGTTACGCCGCCCAAAGCGACCGCTCCTGAGATCGCGAGGAGAAGGTTGCCGTAGGTAGCGGCCTCTGCGACGAATCCGACTCCGGCCAACCCGAATGCGGCCATGGCCGCCGATGGGCGGCGAGCGAGAATCAGACCGGTCAACGTTCCGGCAACACCCAACCATGCCCCCGGTCCCCCCTCGGGTGCCGTCCAGGCGCCGACCAGAAGAACCGTTCCACCAGCCACCCAGAAGAATCCGGCCCCGACGATCTTCCAACGGGCCACCACGGCAACGCCGAGCGCCATCCCGCCCGCCCACATCGCGAGGATCAATCCAGGAGCGAGCATCAAGTCGGTAGGCATGGCCCAGATGATAGGACGACCACTGGTCGGTTCGGTCGGGGTTAGTTCCAGTAGTTGACGAACCATCAAGGGCGTCCGGCCATAATGGCCCCATGCAGCCAACCGTCTCCGTGATCATCCCGGTTCGCAACGAACCAGACGCCATTCGCGCGGCGGTCCAATCAATCCTGGACCAGACCTATCCAGGGATCACCGAGGTCATCGTTGCCGACGGGATGAGCACGGATGAAACCCGCCTGACAATTGAGGGGTTCGCCGACGGTCGGATCCGGGTGGTCGACAACGTCGCGACCAGCACCCCCGCCGGCCTCAACTGTGCCATCCGGGTGGCAAGCGGGGAGATCATCGTGAGATGCGACGCCCATTCGGTCCTTCCGCCGGACTATGTTGCGCTGGCCGTACAAATCATGGGCGATACCGGAGCCGTCAACGTCGGGGGCATTCAGCGAGCCACCGGAACCGGTTTCATCGACACGGCCATTGCGTTGGCCATGTCGAATCGCCTGGGAGTGGGGGATGCCAATTTCCACTATGGCGGCGAAGCGGGCCCGACCGACACCGTATACCTGGGGGTATTCGATAAAGAAGCTGTCGAGAGCGTTGGGCTCTTCGACGAAAGCCTGATTCGCAACCAGGATTACGAACTCAATATCCGCCTTCGGCAGGCGGGCGGCATCGTGTACTTCGATCCACGCCTGGCGGTCGAATACCGGCCTCGCTCGTCCCTCACATCGCTGGCGAGTCAGTACTTCCAATACGGGTCCTGGAAACGGGTGGTTCACCGTCGCCATCCCGACTCGATCCGAGTCCGGCAGTTGGCCGCACCGGTACTTGTCCTTGCCCTGGCGGCATCGGGCGGCCTCGCCTTTACATCGTGGTGGCGACTGGCAGTCGTAATCCCGCTCATCTACTTGTTGGCCTTGGCCAGTGCGACAATCGTCACCGCGATCAAGACCCGCCGTTCGGCGGCGCTCCTGATGCCGGCTGCCATCGCCACAATGCACCTCAGCTGGGGCTTCGGTTACCTATCAGGATCCATTCCCGGCAGACCGGCCACTCCAGAATAAAACCGCCGTACCCGCTCGGTTGGCCATTCGTACTCCGACCGTATGATTTCGACAGCCGCCCGGGCGGCATCCCGCGACACCTCGTTGTTGGCGTCGAGAATGGCATTTCTGAGCGCGACTACATCGCTGGCCGGGACGAGCCACACTCCCGGACGCCCCCGTAGTACTTGCGCGGTCCCTGGCAGGTCCGTCGCAACCACCGGAACGCCCATCCCGAGATACTCAAGAACTTTGGTCGGCAAGGAGTTGCGATAGTTCGGAGTATTCCTCAAAGGAGAGACGGCGACGGCCGCCGTCGCCAGTCGCTGCATCGCCGCACGCCAGGGCAACCGGCCGGTCATCTCAACCGTACCTCCGGCGCTGATTACCGATTCTTCGATGGCAACGGCTAGATCTGGCGAACAGCGCCCAACCATGACGAGATTGAGTCCCGCTGCCCCAGTCGCTTCGGCCAGATCGAGCGCTCCACGCTGTTCGGTGATATCACCGATGTACACGACGGAACCGTCGCTATCTCCGGGGTCGGGCAACGATTCCCAACGCGGGTAATTCTCGAACACGGGATGATCGGCGCTGAATAGGTCGCAATAGCCAGGCTCGGCCAACGTTATGCGGCCGGCACGTTCAGCGGCGTTGATGACTACCTGCGCCAGTCGGGCGACCAGTTTCTTGAAGGGCAACCGCTTGGTCAGGATCTGGGCGGGAATGTTTTCATGAATGTCGAACACAACCCTGGTGCGTCGACTGGCGAGGATGCCAGCCAGAAACGTCTCCGGATCGACCAGGACCGCTACGTCCAATGATCGTGTCCACAGACGGGCGGCCAAGGAAAGGTTTCGAACAATCCGCGGGCCGCGAATCGGATGCCACTCGAAGCCCTCCACGACGGAGGGGCCGGGTGCTCGACTGTGATACT
>JAENVV010000027.1 GCA_016650365.1 Acidimicrobiia bacterium | reverse complement strand
TCGGTACTCCGTGCCCTCGAGGCCACCGCGGTACGCGAGGTAAAGCCAGGCTTGCTCCGCTTCCCGGTCTGGCCGGCGCGCTGGGCCATCGCGATCGGCTTCGCCGTGCTGGCCTGCGAGTACTCGGCTCGAGTATGGGAGGAGTGGCATTCCACCCCGACCGCGGCCTCGCTAATCCCGTCCATGCCCTCCGAGTTGCAACGTATGGTCGGACAGCAGGGGGTCGGTCCACAGAGCCGGATTATCGACACCCTCGACCGACTCAACGAGAACGAAAGGGAAAGCTGATGGATGCGGGAACCGTCCTCATCGTCGTCCTGGTCGTCTTCGTCGTCCTGCTCGGCTCCGAGGTACCGATCGCCTTCGTTCTAGGTCTGGCCGGGGCGGTAGGAATAGTCCTAACCCGAGGTATCGGCGTCACAACCTCAGCACTGGGCAATGTTCCCTTTACCGCCGTAGCCAACTACAGCCTGTCCATCGTGCCCATGTACATCCTGGTGGGGGTTTTCGCCGTGTTCGCCCGCATCGCCGAACACGTCTACACCGTAGCCGACCGGCTATTGCTCAAGATCAGGGGGGGGCTGGGCGTCGCCACAATCAGCGCCTGTGCGGGGTTTGCCGCGGTCACCGGATCAAGCGTCGCCACCGCTGCAACCATCGGGCGACTGGCCATCAGCGAGATGCGCAAACGTGGCTACCCAGACACGCTAGCCGCCGGTATTGTCGCCGCCTCCGGAACCCTCGGGATCCTCATCCCGCCCAGCATTATCCTGGCCATCTACGGGATCCTCACCCGCGAATCTATCGCCCTGCTGCTCGTGGCCGGAATCATCCCCGGGATCATCTCGGCGACGATCTACATCGTGTATGTGGTGATCAAAGGAACCCCCAAGGAGTACCGAGATGCTCAGTCCCAGCTAAAGCAGTCGATCAAGAAGCTCCCGTGGCGCGGCGTGTTCCGGGTGGCAGTGATCTTCACACTGGTGATGCTCGGGATCTACACCGGTTGGTTCACGGTCACCGAGTCTGGCGCACTTGGCGCTTTCTTTGCTTTAATCTTTATGATCATCGAGCTACGTAAGGAAGGGATCCGCCGGGTGTTCGAAACCGTGCAGGCCGCCTTTCTTGAGGTCGCCGCCGTGACCAGCATGTCCTTCTTTATTTTCATCGGCTCTTCAGTTTTCTCCTTCTACTTGGTCTCGGCCGGGATCCCCACCTCCTTCCTCCGTTGGGTCACCGCTCTACAGATGGACCCGCTCCTCATTGTCGCGGTCCTCCTGTTGGTACTGATTCCAATGGGCATGGCCCTTGACTCGCTGTCGATCCTGGTTATCTTCGTGCCACTCACCTACCCGGTCATCTCGTCGTTCGGTTTCGATGGCATCTGGTACGCCATTCTGGTCGTCAAGGGCATCGAGCTGGGCCAGATCACACCGCCGGTCGGCATCAACGCCTATGTTGTAGCCGGGGTCAGCGACATCCGCCCCGAGCGTGTGTTCCGCGGGATCTGGCCGTTCGCCGCTCTTGACGTGATCACCGCTGTGATCCTCTTCCTCTTCCCGGCGATTGTGCTGTGGCTACCTGGCGTGGTCGGGACTTGAGCAACGCCCGCCCACCCAGGTCCACTGAGACCGAGATGCTGATCGAATGGGACGTCCCCATCGAAATGGACGACGGTATCGTGCTCCGTGCCGACGTGTTTACCCCAACCACCACTGACCAATATCCGGTGTTGCTCAGCTACGGGCCCTACGGAAAGGGTCTCGCCTTCCAGGAGGCCTATCCACCCCAGTGGGAGTACATGGTGGAGCAGTATCCCGAGGTGGCAGAAGGGACCTCCAACCGGTATCAGAACTGGGAAGTGGTGGACCCCGAGAAGTGGGTTCCCGACGGTTACGTCTGTGTCCGTGTCGACTCAAGAGGGACAGGACGCTCACCGGGCGACATAAACGTATGGTCCCGACGTGAGGCACTCGACCTATACCACTGCATCGAATGGGCAGCCGCCCAGCCCTGGAGCAACGGACGGGTTGGACTGGCCGGAATCTCCTATTACGCCATGAACCAATATCAGGCGGCCTCCCTACAGCCGCCCCACCTGGCCGCCATCTGCCCCTGGGAAGGCGCATCCGACTGGTATCGAGAGTTCTCTCGGCACGGAGGGATTCTCTGTGAATTCGCCGACAACTGGTACCCACGTCAGGTGGAAAAAGTTCAACACGGTGTGGGCGAACGCGGTTACACCTCGGCGATAACCGGCGACCTGGTGGCCGGACCCGACACCCTCGAACCCGACGAGCTAATCGCCAGACGCGCCGACCTTGGCCACGACATCAAGAGCCGCCCTTTGATCGACCAATGGCACCTCGAGCGGAGCCCTAACTGGAGTGCGGTCAAGGTCCCCATGCTGTCCGCGGGCAACTGGGGTGGGCACGGACTTCACCTCAGAGGCAACATCGAAGCGTTCGTCCAGGCTGCCTCAGAACAGAAGTGGCTAGAAATTCACGGCGGGGCCCACTGGGTTGACTTCTACACCGATCGCGGGGTCGCTCTACAAAAGGAGTTCTTCGACCACTTCCTCAAGGGGAAGGACAACGGCTGGGACCGCCGACCCCCGGTCCACCTCCGCATCCGCCATGCCGACGGAACCTTCGCCGACCGTTTCGAGCACCAGTGGCCCCTCGCCAGGACCGAATGGACTCGCTACCATCTCACCAGCGACGCCGGGCTTTCACCCCACTCCTGCGATCCAGCCCGAGTGGAGTACGACACCGCCGGAGAAGGAGTCACCTTCACCACGGCTGCCTTCGAGACCACCACGGAGATCACCGGTCCCTTGGCGGCCAAGTTGTTTATCTCGTCGGAGACCAACGACGCCGACTTGTTTCTCATTGTGAGGCTGTTCGACACCGACAACCGCGAAGTTACCTTCATGGGCGCTCTTGACCCCAACACTCCAGTGGCCCAGGGTTGGCTCCGGGCCTCCCACCGGGCCTTGGATCCAGAGAGGTCACTTCCCTACCGGCCCTATCACCCACACGAGGCCGCCGAACCGCTCGTCCCCCGCCAGGTGTACGAACTCGATATTGAGATCTGGCCAACTTCGATCGTGATTCCTCCGGGCTACCGGCTCGGCCTCACCGTGCGGAGCAACGACTACCGCTACGACGGGGAGCTGACCGATTTCGCCAAGAGCTTTCATTACGCCAACCGGGGCATCGGGCCCTTCGCGCACACCGACCTCGACGACCGCCCGACTGAGATTTTCGACAGCCAGATCACGTTGCACCTCGGCGGGAAGACCAACTCCTTCCTACTAGTTCCGGTGGTTCCCTCGGAAGGGGCGTCGACATCCGACAACACGTGAACATGTCATGCACGAAACAGACGCCAAGTAAATTGATGACACGGCCACAGGAGGCCAGGAGATGACTCTGCGACCAACTACAGCAAGGGAATACGTCCGAGATCAACTACGACGCCAGATCCTGTCTGGCGAGATCCCCGGCGGTGCCCGTCTCATCCAAACCCAGATAGCCACCGATTACTCGGTGAGCACCACCCCCGTGCGGGAGGCCCTCCTCGACCTGACTTCGGAAGGATTGGTGAAGTTCGACTCCCACCGCGGGGCGGTGGTCAGCCAGCTCAACATCGAGGAGCTCTGGGAGACCTTTGAGCTGCGTCGGGTGCTGGAGCCAATGGTGATGCGGCTGGCGGTGCCCAAGATGACCCCTACCATCGCCAAACGTCTCGACAAGCTGTGTGATCAAATGGAAGCGAACAGCGACCCGACGTATTGGGTGCCGCTCAATCGGGAGTTCCACGGGGTGTTCATGGAAATCTGTGGCAGCCCAATGCTCGCCTCATTCGTTGGGATCCTCCACGACAGTGCGATGGCCTTCCTGACCACCGCCATGCGCTTCCGTCCCGAGATGACCAAACACGGCAATCGTGACCACCGGATCATGGCCGAGGCTGCCCGGGCCGGCGACATCGAAACCGCCACCAACTGCGCGAGCGGCCATATGAACATCACCATGACCGCGGCCCGGGGCCTCTTCGACGGCCCGGCGCCCGCCAACAACGGGGCCTACAAGCTACCTGAGAACTCCGAGACGCTCGAATAAGGGGCGTCCTGGTCAGGGCGGTGTCAGACATCAACCCGGAACAACAAGTCTGGAACAAACATGTCTGCCCGGGAGATGGGATCGCCGAATGCTAGATATGCCGGTTATCGCGCTGATGTCCTGAGGGATACCTGCCTTCAGATCACCTACCAAAGAGCAAGTGGTCCCTCGCGAAACCAGGCCTGGTCGGGCCGACAGGTGGGTCGGTCGTCTCGTGGTGAATCGCCCCGACTCGCGTTACGGCTCCGGCTATTGGGTGGTGGCGGCTGTTGCCGCCGGTATGTGATAGTAGAAGCTGCTCTCGTGTTCAGCTGGTTTGGTGTAGATGGCGTCGTTGGTGATCTGGCCGTGAAGCCGGTGCGGGAATCAACCGAATCGTGGGCCGACCTGCATCGCTGTTGGGTGCATCGAACCGCCAACATTCTCAATGCGCTCCCCAAACGGTGTCACGCCGAGGCGAAACCGGCGATTCAGGCGGTCTATCTCGCCGCTACCAGAGCCGACGCCATCGACCGGATCGACGAGTCGTTGCAGGCGTCTTCGTCGATGGCTACCTGAGCGAGAACCCCGAGGCCGATGTTGTGGCCGGTGGCGGCCGTTTTGTAGCCATGTCTTTCTGATGAGCACTCGAGCAGGCGCACCGTATAGGAACAACGTCCTTGAGAGCGGCCGAGTTCTGATTTGAACGGGTCATGATGCGCCTTCGCTCGGTAGCTCGTTGGCCACCGAGAACGTCCGGCTACTTTGTGCTCGACATAACCTCGAGAAGAGAGACCACATAGAGTGATC